>NZ_JASLCN010000063.1 GCF_030151805.1 Fluviicola sp. | reverse complement strand
TCAAACACGGATTGAAAGCGGGTGAAAAGATCATTTCAAAAAATGGTTTGTTGATCTATGATGCATTAAATGATTAAAACAGGGAAGCATGAACAATTTCATTAAAAGTATTCTTTCATTTTCCCTGAAAAACAAGTTCTTCACGTTTTTTTGGGTGGGATTACTGATCATCGCAGGGGTGATCAGCTATATCCGGATTCCTATTGAAGCATTTCCGGATGTAACCAATACGCAGATCATTATCGTTTCCGAATGGAATGGCCGAAGTGCGGAAGAAGTTGAACGCTTCGTGACCACTCCGATAGAAATTGCCATGAACAGCGTTCAGAAGAAAACCAATGTGCGCAGTGTGACCATGTTCGGACTGTCTGTGATCAAAGTGATCTTCGAAGACGACGTAGATGATTTCTTCGCCCGGCAACAGGTCAATAACCTGTTGAAAAACGTCCAGCTCCCGGACGGTGTCGATGCCGATGTACAACCACCTTACGGCCCAACAGGAGAAATATTCCGTTACATTCTCACCAGTAAAGACCGGGATTCACGGGATTTGTTGACAATTCAAAACTGGACAATCGACCGGGAACTCCGCAGCGTATCAGGAGTTGCCGATGTGGTAGCATTCGGAGGACAAGAAAAAATCTATGAGATTTCCGTTGATCCGGTCAAATTGCAGCAATACGATTTAACTCCCCTGGAATTATACGATGCCGTCAACAGGTCGAATCTGAATGTTGGTGGTGATGTCATCGAGAAAAACGGTCAGGCTTACGTCGTGCGGGGAATCGGACTTCTGGACAGTCAAACCGATATTGAAAACACGATTGTAGATATTTTCAACGGGAACCCGTTGTTGGTTAAAAACGTCGCAACGGTTAAAGAAGCCAGTGCGCCGAGAGTTGGTCAGGTTGGTCTTGGAAAAAATGACGACGTAGTTGAAGGAATCGTGGTGATGCGAAAAGGAGAAAATCCGAGTGAAGTATTGGCACGAGTGAAAGAGAAGATCGAAGAATTGAACACTTCTACCCTTCCTTCGGATGTGAAGATGAAAACCTTCTACGACCGCGATAACCTGATGACTTATTGTACGGAAACGGTTATGCACAACTTGCTGGAAGGAATCGTACTCGTTACGGTAGTCGTATTTATTTTCATGGCCGACTGGAGAACAACAGTGGTGGTAGCGGTCGTGATTCCGCTCTCGTTATTGTTTGCCTTTTTCATGCTGTATCTGAAAGGAATGAGTGCAAACCTCATCTCCTTAGGAGCCATTGACTTCGGAATCATCATTGACGGAGCCGTCGTCATGGTCGAGGGAATATTCGTAGCCCTTGACCACAAAGCAAAGCAGGTTGGAACAGAACGCTTCAACAAACTTGCAAAAATGGGATTGATCCGTACAACCGGAGTTCAGATGGGGAAAGCCATTTTCTTCTCCAAACTGATCATCATTTCTGCCCTGCTTCCTATTTTCTCTTTTGAAAAAGTGGAAGGAAAAATGTTCTCGCCGCTTGCGTGGACACTTGGTTTCGCCTTACTTGGCGCCTTGATTTTCACCTTGACCCTGGTTCCTGTTCTGAGCTCGATCCTGCTCAATAAAAATGTAAAGGAAAAGGAAAACTTCTTCACGCGCTTTGTCAATAAAACCATTGACAGAGGATTCAACTGGACTTTCAAACGCAAAAAGCTCACCTTGCTGATTGCAACAGTTTGTTTCGGACTAACAGTTGTTTCTACCAGATGGCTGGGAACCGAATTCTTACCGCCGTTGAATGAAGGAGCCTTATGGGTTACCGCAGAATTACCGATGAGTACCTCTTTAACCGAAAGTGTTAAGATCACAAATGAACTTCGGGAAAAACTGAAAAAATTCCCGGAAGTGAAATCAGTGCTTTCACAAACCGGAAGAAGTAACGACGGAACGGATCCGAACGGATTTTACTTTGTGCAATTCCAGGTGGATTTGTATCCGAAAGCAGAATGGAAACGCAAGATTACCATGGACGGAATCGTGGATGAAATGGATAAGCGCCTGAGCGTGTACCAGGGAATCACCTTCAACTATTCCCAACCTATCATTGACAACGTGGCTGAAGCTGCAGCAGGTATCAAAGCTTCCAACGCCATTAAAATCTATGGTGACGACCTGGATAAACTGGACGAATATGCCAACCAGGTGATTGCACAGATCAAAGACGTTCCCGGAATCAAGGATGTCGGAATTCTTCGAAATGTAGGGCAACCGGAAATGAGCGTTGTATTGGATGAAGAAAAAATGGCAATCTACGGAGTGACGAAATCCGAAGCTCAGGCGGTGATTGAAATGGCAATCGGTGGAAAAACAGCGACCCAGAAATACGAAGGAGAAAAGAAATTCGATATCCGGATTCGTTATGACAAGGATTTCCGTAAAAACGAAGACGACATCCTGATGCTGATGATTCCGACCATTACCGGAAACCGGATTCCGTTGAAAGAAGTAGCAACCGTGAAGCAAATCACAGGTCCTGCTTTCATTTACCGGGATAATACGAAACGATTCATCGGGGTGAAATTCTCTGTTCGTGAACGGGATTTGGGAAGTACGATTGCTGAAGCACAACACAATGTGAATGCGCACATTAAGCTTCCTGCAGGATATAAATTAGGTTGGACAGGAGAATTTGAAAATCAGGTACGTGCCAGTAAGCGTTTATCACAGGTAGTTCCTATTAGTTTGGTTATGATTTTCATTCTCCTGTTTATTATGTTCAACAATGCAAAAGATGCAGCCTATGTTTTGATCAACGTTCCTTTTGCTTTGATCGGTGGAATTTTAGCCCTGCATATTACCGGGATGAACTTCGGGATTTCTGCAGGAGTCGGATTCATTGCACTCTTCGGAATTTGTGTCCAGAACGGTGTGATTCTGATCTCCGAATTCCATAAACAGGCAAAAACACTCGATGATTTGGGTCAGGCAATCGTCAATGCCGTGAAAGTCAGAACAAGACCGGTAATCATGACCGCCATGATGGCTGCAATCGGTTTGCTTCCTGCGGCGTTGAGCAGCGGAATCGGTTCCGAAAGTCAAAAACCATTAGCGATTGTCATTATCGGAGGATTGGTAACAGCTACGATCTTTACGCTTCTGGTCTTCCCGATCATTTATCACAAAGCATTGCACATCAGAGAGCGCAAAAAACTCGTTCCGAAAACAAAGTAGGAATTAGCATAGTTAACAACACAAAAGATTTCTAATAATTAAGTGTGGTAGCTTAAATCAATAAAAAAGTAGGGGGCGAAAAATTTTTCGCCCCCTACTTTTTGCTCATTCTTTTTTGATTTATCTGAAGAGATTGACATGACCGATGACCTCAATCCGCTTATCCCTGTTTCGTTGTTTAATCACAATCTTGTAAGCATATTGCCCTTCCTTGCACATTTCACCGAAGTAAGTTCCGTCCCATCCCACAGCCAGGTCATGCGATTCGAAAAGCACTTCTCCCCAGCGGTTAAAAATCAGCATCGTGTAAGATTGTTTGTCGAAACTGTTATTGAAGACCGGCAGGAAAACATTGTTGTGCTCATCTCCATCCGGTGTAAAGGTATTCGGAACATAATAAATCAACTCATCTGCTATTTCTACTGTTGCCCACGCTGAATCAATACATGGTCCGGAAGAAGCATAAAGTATCACCCGGTAAGATCCCGGAGTTTCGGGATAAGTGTGCGACGGACTGAAAGCAGATGAAGTTGTTCCGTCACCAAAATTCCAGGAGTAATTTAGCGCAGAAGAAGACGTATTCGTAAAGACAAAGTAAGGATCTACAATACTGGTCTGAGTCGGGTTTGCACTAAAATGCGCATCCGGCTGTGGAAAAATCGAGATCATTCCCACATTGCTTGCCGAATTGGTACAGCCGTTCGCATCCGTAATAGTCAGTCCAACGTCAAAAACTCCCGCTGCGTTATACCATTGAGTAACTGTCCCGCACCCGTTTTGTGTTCCGAATCCCTGGAAGTTCCAGACACAATTCACTGAATTCGCGCTGTTATTTGTAAAAATAATCGTTTGCGGGTTACATCCTGCCGTAATATTGCTGGAAAACGAAACCACCGGCAACGCAAATACCGTTGCGATTACTGCATCCGAACTCGTACAACCTGCAGCATTTGTCACTGTGAGTGTATAAGTTGTTGTTCCCGGAACTGAAGTGCTGAAGGTCGGATTCGCAATTGTTGCGTCGCTTAATCCTGTAGCCGGAGACCAGGAATAGGAATTTCCGGCAACCGGAGGTAATCCAAGCTGATTTCCGGTCGAAACTCCCTGGCATAAAGAAATAGCGGTTCCGGCATTAGCCGTTGGTGGTGGCGTAATTGTAATTACAAAAGTGATTGCCGTTCCCACACAGTTATTCAAGGTCGGTATAAGCGTAATCGTTGCACTATTCGGGGTTGTTCCCGGGTTCAAACCAGTGAATGACGGAATGTTTCCGGTTCCGTTTGCAGCCAATCCAATGGAAGGATTACTATTCGACCAGTTAAATGTTGCCCCTGCAGGTGTTGACACAAATGCCGGAACACTCACATTCGCACCCGTGCATTCATTGATCGGAAGAACAGCAGTTGCTACAGGCAGCGGTGAAACCGTAATTGTTGCCGATCCTGAAATTGTTGCACTGCATCCACCCGGTGGATTGATCTGAACGCTCGACAAGGAATAAGTTGTTGTACTTGCAGGTGAAACAGAAATCGTTGCATTTCCGGCTGCATCCAGAACGATCGTTTGGTTTGCTCCTCCAACCTGATAAGTTACCGTTGCATTCGGAGTTCCTGCAAAAGTGATCGTTGCATTTGAGCCGGAACAGATCGTGGTGCTTCCCGAAATGGTAGCCGTAGGATTGGCTACAACCGTCATAACCTGCGTTTGCGTACAGGATCCTGAATTCATAAATGTAATGGTGGTCGTTCCTGTAGCCACAGCTGTTACCACACTACTTGCAGAAACAGTCGCTACTGAAGTGTTGGATGATGCCCACGGAGTAGTCGCATGCGCAGTTCCAGAGCCTGTAAGCGTTGTTGTAGCGCCCGCACACAAGGTGGTAACCGGAGCCGTAATTGTCGGCGTTGGATTGACAACCAACGTAGTAGTTGAACTGCAGGGAACTCCCGCAACCGTTGCTGTGACAGTATAGGTGTAAGATCCCGGAGTTGCCGGAACAGGCACAGCCGTCGGATTTTGAGCAGTTGAAGTAAATCCGTTCGGACCAACCCAGTTAAAAGTTGCACCGGCAACATTGGTCGCCGTCAAATTAAAAGTCGGAGTTCCTTCACAGACATTTCCGCTATTCGAAGCCGTTATGGTACAACCACCGCAAGGCGTTACGGTAATTGTAGCCGTTGCAGAAGTAGATGACGGGCACATCGGGTTTCCTCCAGACGAATTAACCGTGTAGGTATATGTTCCTGGCGTCGAAGGCGGTGTTGCCGTAACCGTAGCACCTGTTGTACCACTTAAATTCGGAGAAGCATTCCAGTTATACGTTCCGTTTCCTCCGGTGGCAGTCAGCGTAACGGATTGTCCGGCACAAACAGATGAAGTTACCGGATTCACATCTACCGGAATCGCTACCCCGGAATTTGCAGCAAAAGTGTAATCACAGACATCTCCCGCAAAACCATCAATCATGATGTAATACGTATTTCCGGGAGTCAACCCGGTAGCCGATACA
>NZ_JASLCN010000060.1 GCF_030151805.1 Fluviicola sp. | reverse complement strand
CATAGATATAGCATAGATATAGCATAGATATAGCGATGATTGTACCTAATTCTAACATTAGAAAGAGTTATTTTACACCACTATTGCCTATTGCCTAATTCAAGATTGCCTGATCAAACTTCCCTTCTTGGTGTTATTTTAACCAGATTTTCAGATTTCCTTTCCCGTTTGGTTTAAATAGTGTATATTTTTGCAACAACAATTTAAAAAGGGTCATGGATACAAAAAACGAACTTTCAACTCCTCTGGTTTCTAAATTGGCAGAGAACATCATCGGTTCTGAAATCATCAAGTTAGCTGCAGAAGTGAATGAGAAGATCAAACAGGGAGAGAAAGTATACAATTTAACCATCGGAGATTTCAATCCGAAGGTTTTTCCTATTCCGGCTGAACTGAAGCAATTTATTCAGGAAGCGTACGAGGACGATCAAACGAATTATCCGGCAGCTGACGGAATGCTGGAACTGCGACAGGCAGTTTCCCAGTTGTTGAGTAAACGCGGTGATCTGGAGTATAAAACAGATGAAATTGTGATTACCGGTGGTGCCAGACCAGCTATTTATGCAATTTTCAAAGCAGTTGTTGATCCGGGAGATGCAGTTGTTTTCCCTGTTCCATCCTGGAATAACAACCATTATACATATTTAAACAATGCCCGCCCGATTCTGATCGAAACGAGTGCAGATAATAACTTCATGCCGCGTGCGGTGGAAATTGCTCCTTATCTTCCGGAAGCGAGCTTGCTGGCTTTGTGTTCACCTTTGAATCCCACAGGAACTGTTTTTTCGAAGGAAGACCTGGAAGAAATCTGTGATTTGGTATTGGCTGAAAATAAAAAACGTGCCTTGGCTGGTGTGAAACCGTTGTACGTGATGTACGATCAAATCTACTGGCCTTTGACGCACGGGGAAATTGAACATTACAACCCGGTTTCACTTCGTCCGGAAATGCGCGAGTATACCTTGTTTGTAGATGGAATCTCAAAATCCCTTGCAGCAACAGGAGTACGTGTTGGGTGGACCATGGGGCCAAAATTCCTGATCAATAAAATCAAATCTATTTTGACACACGTCGGGGCGTGGGCTCCGAAAGCAGAACAGCTTGCCACGGCAAAATACCTGAATGAATTGAGTGTGTATGATACCTATCTGAATCAAATCAAATCGGAGATCAATAGCCGTCTGTTAGGCTTTTACAATGGTTTTCAGGCGTTGAAGTCTGCCGGACACAAAGTAGATGCCATTGCTCCGGAAGCAGCAATTTACCTGACAGTTCAGTTTCAGTTGCACGGCTTAAAAACCGCTTCGGGAGAAGTGTTGAAAACCACTCAGGACATTACCAAATATATTCTGGACGAAGCGAAAGTAGCAATCGTTCCGTTTTACGCGTTTGGTTCTTCAGCTGATTCAAGCTGGTATCGTTTATCGGTAGGGACTTGCCGCCTGGAAGACGTGGACGGTGTTATTTCAAATCTGAAATCAGCCCTGGAAAAATTAAGCTGATTCTGGAAATCAGCTGATGGATAGAGGAGAGGCCGGAAGGCTTCTCCTTTTGTTTTTTATCAACGTCTCACCTGAATCTTTTCGGAAGCCGCCCTTGTTTTGTTAAAATTTAATCTTAAAAACCTTGTTTTTGTTTGAAAAACAGTGTTATTAACAATGAATGAGGCATTGTTCGTTCAAAACTATCTGTTCTAAAAGAAACCTTCGGAATGATTTTTTATCTAAATTTCACTCCAGAACTATAGAATCTTTATTTCTAAACAAACTATGCTTATGAAAAAATTGGTCCTTTCCATGACCATGCTCTGCGGATTTATGTCCTATGCGCAGGTCACCCAATTAAAAAATCAATCGGTTCAGACCGTCCACGAGGTGGAGAAATGCAGTCAGCATCTCCGGATGAAGGAAATGCAGGAAAAAGATCCCGAACGTTTTGCAACGGTTATCAGAGAAACCACAAACCAACAGTCAAAAGGTACTCCAACCGATACTGAAAAAGCAACCGGCGTGGAGTATACGATTCCGGTGGTGTTTCACATCTTGCATAATAACGGAACAGAGAATATCAGTGATGCACAGGTAGCCGATGCATTGGCAATTCTGAACCGCGATTACCGTAGATTGAATGCGGATGCAAACAACGTCTACACCTCTTTCCAGGGAATGCCGACGGATGCAGAAATCAATTTTGTGTTCGCAACCGTTGCGCCGAACGGAGCTTGTTTTTCAGGGATTACCCGCACGGTGAGTACGCAAACCACTAACGGAGCTGACGGCCAGGCACAAGTCAATGCAATTATAGCCGGAAACAATGTATATCAGGGAGTCTGGTCCCATAGCCGCTATCTGAATATTTACGTTTGTAAGGATTTGGGGAGCGCAGCAGGATATACGTTTTTACCAAACGGAGGTACTGCGTCAAGTGCTACCGATATGTATTACAACGGTGTGTTTCTTCTTCACAATTATTGTGGTTCGATCGGAACCTCTGCTGCTTTTTCCAGCCGTGCTTTGACGCATGAAGTCGGTCATTGGCTGAACTTGTCGCACGTTTGGGGAGATGATAACAGTCCGGGAGTCGCTTGTGGGGATGATTATGTCTCCGATACACCACTTACAAAAGGATATACCTCCTGCCCGACTGCCAATAATGCAAAAATCTGTAATACAAGTATTGTAGAGAACTTCGAAAACTACATGGATTATTCCTACTGTTCCAAAATGTTCACTCCGGGACAGGTAACCAGAATGCGTAATGCCATTGTGAGTACAACAGGTGGAAGAAGTAATGTGTGGACAACAGCCAACCTGAATTTAGTTGGTGGAGGAGCAGGAACTTCACTTTGTGCAATCGACTTCACGGCGACACAAACTTCCATGTGTACCGGAACAACAGTTACTTATTCCGCAAATACATCGAGTGGAATTTCCGCTTATTCCTGGACTTTCCCGGGCGGAACACCAGCTACATCAACAGCGGCAAGCCCAACAGTTACTTACAATACAGCCGGAACATACAATGCAAGTTTGACAGTAACCAGTTCTTCAAACGGAAATACCTATCCGAAGTCTAAAACCAATTACATTACGGCAATCTCAGGAACTGCTGTGAGTTTACCGATCTCTGAAGGATTTGCTTCGACTACTTTCCCGCCTACAGGCTGGACGATTGTAAATCCTGCTGGCGGAACCTGGACCAGATCTGCTTCAGTAGGGGTAACTCCGACTGCAGGAAGTTCTGCCCTGTTTGATAATTACAATATTACTGCTGCGAATGCTGACAATGATGAGTTACGTTTGCCGAAAGTGGATATTACAGCTTATTCCAGTGCACAATTGACTTTTGATGTAGCTTATGCGCTTGATGCCACTAATAGTGGTGCGGCTGATGGGTTGGAAGTATTGGTATCAACCAATTGTGGCGGAACATTTACATCGGTTTATTCGAAATCAGGAGCCACTTTGGCAACAGCAACCAATATCTCCGGGTCTTTTACACCAAACGGAACACAGTGGAGAAATGAAACCATTAACCTAACACCGTTTGTTGGAAATGGTTCTGTTTGGATTACGTTCAGGAATCATGCTGCATACGGCAACAGATTGTTTGTTGATAATGTTAATGTAACAGGTGTGAGCGGAACACCTCCAACTCCAACAGCTTCGTTTACTGCAACAGGAACTACCGTTTGTGCAGGACAATCCGTAACGTATACGAGTACTTCAACAGGTTCTCCATCTTCTTACAGTTGGTCATTCCCGGGTGGAACACCATCAACATCTACCTCTGCGAGCCAGACTGTTACTTATAATACGGCCGGAACATACAATGTTTCATTGACTGCAACCAATGCAGGCGGATCGAATGTGGCAACTCAAAACAATTACATTACTGTAAATGCCTTGCCTTCCGCACCAACGATTACTGCCGGTGGAGCAACTACTTTCTGTCAGGGAGGTTCCGTAACCTTGACTTCTTCGGCAGGACCGGGAAATACCTGGTCTAATGCT
>NZ_JASLCN010000093.1 GCF_030151805.1 Fluviicola sp. | reverse complement strand
GCATCTGCTACAGGATGTAATCCTCTTCCTGCAGGAAGCTTGGCAGGAAAAGTTGCGATGGTTTATCGTGGTGATGGTGCAGCAACTCCGATCGGAGCTTGTGGTTTTGGTGTGAAAGCTAAAATGTGCCAGGACGCAGGAGCTGT
This sequence comes from Fluviicola sp., assembly GCF_030151805.1. Taxonomy (GTDB): domain Bacteria; phylum Bacteroidota; class Bacteroidia; order Flavobacteriales_D; family Crocinitomicaceae; genus Fluviicola. The sequence continues at coordinate 6,891 of NZ_JASLCN010000093.1, read as the reverse complement.
TGCGGTAATTATTGTCAACCGCGAAGACCAGTTGATAAACATGGACGGAGGGACTACAATGTCTGAAGGCCCTTCAGTAACTATTCCGGTTGTTTTTGTTACGCTTACAACCGGAACGTTGATCAAACAACGTATTGACGCACTTGAAAAAGTGGTTGTTCTAATCGGTGACAAAACCGGGTATTACAACGATGATATTACGATTTTTGACAACAACTCTGTAAGAGCAGCATTCGGTTCCAAGCCGGTAGCTTTAACTCAAAATGCGTCTGAATTCTCTTTAAGTCCTGGTGGATGGGTTTACAATTACGGAATTGACAACCAAACAGGAGTAACTTTGAACACGGTGATCAAAAGAAACGGTACCGAGATTTATAATCAGACTTCTACGGCTGCAACGATCAATGCAGGAGATTCAGCGTTTATGACAACACCTACTTACTCTGCAGCTTCCTACACGGTTGGTCAATATGAAGTAACATATTCCATAGCAATGGGAACACCTGATGAGTTTGTCGGTGATAACGTTTCCAAAAATTTATTCAGTATCAGTGATTCCCTGTGGTCCTTGGCTAGCTTGAATCCGACAGGGGATATTATTACTAAAGATGGTTTCTATCGCGCTGCTACTTTACCGAACAACCAGTTTGAAAGTTGCATCGTATTTCATGATCTAAATGCAAGCAGAGTTGCACTTGACGGAATCTACTATGGTGGACTTACAATCGGTGCTGATGATGAAGCGACGGTTACTTTAGATGGTGTTGAGTTTACATGGTCTTTGTATACCTGGAACGATCCTGATAAAACAACTGCCGGAGGTACATTTGCTCAGATCAGCGAAGTTGCAGCAGGTTCTTACATTTACCCTGATCCTGCGGATACTTACCATGAAAAAACAGTTTTCATGCCGATTACAAGTGCTCCTAATTACAGATTCATTAACAACCAGACTTATTTGTTGTGTATTACAAGTTATACTCCAAAAGCATTTATGGCGTACAGCACAACAGATCATTATGATTACGCTATGAATCAGGATGATTTGATCCGCTTCCCTTTCCGTACGGAAGGTACAACCTGGTCAAATGCTGGTTTCGTAGGGTTACCTGTTCCTTCTATCGCTGTTAGAACTGGAGCAACCTTGAATGTGGTTGAAAACAACGTTGAAGCAGCAGCATTCCCGATTCCTGCTAAAGAAGTAATCACCGTGAAAGTAAAAGCTGCTGGTGATGCAACTTTGAAAATTGTGGATATGGCAGGTCGTCAGGTTTCTACTCAACAAGTGAAAATTGAGAACGGACAGTTCCAAACTTCTGTTGAAGGGTTGAATGCTGGTACTTATGTCTTTAACTTAAACTACTCTAACGGAACAACAAGCCGTTTCAATGTAGTCGTGTCTAAATAAGACCTTTTTAATTGATAAAGAAAAACCAAGGGTTAACCCTTGGTTTTTTTATTTCCCTCATTTTCGGATGCCTGTATCTCTATCTTTGTAGAAAACACCACAAAAAATGAGATATTCCATTTTACTTTTAACACTGCTAATCAGCGTTTCCGGATTTTCACAAATTCCAGGGTGGACACACAGTCAACCGATCACAATTGTTGAACATTCAGGAAACCCTGTAACAAACTATCAGCTAAAAATCACCGTCAATACACAAACACCGATATCAAACGGTGAAATGCTTCCAACCGGTAGCGATATCCGCTTCTCAACCGAATGCAACGGCGGAGCTATCCTGAATTACTGGATTGAATCCGGAATCAACACTCCAACTACTCAAATTTGGGTGAAAGTAGACAGCATTCCGGCAAACGGCGGAAAAACCATTTATATGAATTACGGAAATGCCTCTGCCCTTTCTCAATCTGCAATCAACGGAACCTTCTTCGGACCGCATTCTTCCACCGACAGTGTTGATAACGGTGGCGCAGGAGGTGTTACCGATAGTCAGCGCGGATTCCGCTTTTATCCGAACGAAGATATCCTGGTAACGGCATTTGGTAAGCGGGAACCAACTGGTACAACACGCTACATTACCTTATTCGATAATGCTACTCAGGCCATTATTCATCAGGAACAGGTTTCAGGACCAGCTGCACAATATTCTTACCAGAACATCCCAAATCCGATTTGGTTAACTCAGGGAACCCAATACATTCTTGAAATGTACCAGGGAAGCACAGACGGTTATTACTTCGGAACAAGTTCGCAAATCGGGCAGCATCTGACTTACCTGGATATGCGTTATTGCAATGGCTGTGACCAAAACACTTTCCCCCAAAATTATCTGAATGCGATTCACTACGGATATCCGGACATGTGGTACTTCTCAAAAACAAATGTGAATCCTGCTCCGACCTATGAATTCGATTTTTTCAAAACAAACATGCCCGATACTCAATTTATCTGCCTGAAAGATTCTCTTTCTATTCCATTGGCAATTCTCGGAGGTCAAGCTCCTTTCGACATTCAATGGACCGGAACTCAGATAAGCAATGACACAATCGCTCAACCGGTCGCATTTCCTTCAGACACGATAGAATATCACGTGAGTATTTCAGATGCCTGCGGTTACAGCAGAATAGATTCGATTACATTTAATGTAGGTGCTTTGCCGGTTTCAAACCTGCAGGCTACTTCCACGATTCTTTGTAATGGTGAATGGTCAGAATTAACTGTTGATCCGAACCTAACCGTGCTTTGGGATGATAATTCCACAGAAGATTCCCTGGTAGTTTCACCGCAAATCACCACAACCTATCATGTTCAGACTACCAACAGCATTGGTTGTCATAGTTATGATTCCATTCAAATTGTATTCCATGTTCCGGCATACGCCACTCACCAAATCCATAAATGTTTCGGTGAAAATTACCAGATTGGAAATCATACGTATACTCTGAACGGAACATATATTGACACACTTGCAGGAATTTCAAGCTGCGACAGCATTATCACCACTCAATTGACTTTCCAGGAAGATATTGATGCTGAAATTCAGCAGGTAGGTTTGAATCTGGTCGCGGATTTGGGCGGAGACGAATATCAATGGGTAAACTGTTCAACCGGAAACACTCCGATTCCGGGAGCTACGAATTCATTCTATGAAGTAACTCAAAACGGAAATTATGCAGCAATTGTCACCATCGGTTCATGTTTCAAACTCTCCAATTGCATTTCCGTTACAACCGTTGGATTGGAAGAATGGAGTCAGATCGAAAATTTATCCCTTTTCCCGAATCCTACGACAGGAACTTTAACCATTCAGTCTTCCGGTTCTCAGGAGCTGAAAGTTGTTAATGTACTGGGAAGTGTTGTCCGAACAATCCAGATTACAGCCGGAGAAAGCAAACAAGTTGATTTGACTTCTTTGGGTGCCGGATCTTACTACCTGCAATCCCGTACCAAAGTGATTCGTTTTGTGATTCAATAAAATTCTTCAAACAGATAACTATTCCTGTAGGGGCGCGATTCATCGGTAATAATGTAGAAAACTCACCAACTACATAAACATTAAAAAAAACTATGTGACCTTCTGTGTGCTATGTGGTTCATTTTACCACATAGCATCATAGAATACATAGTGAATATTCAGTTTGAAGCCTGGATTGTTTTCTAAAACAGAAACCCTATTATTATTATTGGTGAGTAGAATACATCACGTCCGATTCATCGCGTCCCCCTCTTTTTATGATTTCAATTGTAATTTCGGAAGAGTAAACAGAACAGTGGTTCCGGATTCCGATGTTTGTTCAATTTCAATGGAGCCGCCATGGTTTTCGATAATCTGTTTCACCATCGCCAGTCCAAGACCTGTTCCTGTAGATTTGGTCGTAAAATAAGGTTCGAAGATCGTTTGGATCTGTTCTTTCGGAATTCCCGAACCATTGTCTGAAATTCGCACATAACAGAATTGCTGATCGCTTGCTATCGAAATGCCAATTTCCGGTTTTACATTCAAGGCAACAGCCTGAATTCCGTTCGATATCAAATTATTCAGAACCCGCAAAATCATCTCCTTGTCTGCATTCACAAAAATCGCTTCTGACGCATTCAATTCCAGTTTCACAGCCACATCTTCATCGTTGTCGAATAATGCCACGACAGCCTTCGTAAGATCAATTAAATCGATTTCAGCCATCACCGGTTGCGGCAGCTTCGCAAAGTTCGAAAACTCATTTGCAATGTGCGTTAAAGCATCAATTTGTTCAATCAATGAATTGGTGACCCGTTCTATCCGCTCTTTTGCTTTCGGATCATTCGGATCGAAAACCCGTTGCAAATGCTGAACACTCAATTTCATTGGTGTAAGTGGGTTCTTAATCTCATGTGCAACCTGCTTGGCCATTTCCCGCCAGGCACTTTCACGTTCGGATTGCGCCAGTTTTGCCGCAGCTTCTGCAAGCTCACTCAGTTTGTGATTGTATTCGGCTACCAGCGAACCGATCTCATCTTTTGATTTGTAATTGATCTGAGAGCTGTTCTTGCCCAACTCCAATTGCGAAAAACTCTTTTTCAGCAGCATCAAAGGACTCGTCAACCAGGAAGAAACCATCAGAGCCACCAAAATGGAAAGTACCAGCAGGAGCATGAAGACATTTAAAACCGCCACGAAAAATTGTCTGAGCTGATCTTCAAAAACGTTTCGCTGATCAAAATGCAAAATGTTCAGATAACCCAGCAATTCATTTTCATGATTGAAAACCGGAACATAACCCGACAGATAAACCAACGAACCGATGTTTTCCTCGTGGATGAATTCCGAACGTTTATTGAACATCAATTCGTACAAAGCTTTCGGGTTCATCTGTTCACTCAGCAAGCCCATGTTGTAGATCTTTGTCCGCGAAGTACCGGCCAAAATTCCGTTGGATTGATACAGGTTAATATCTGCAAGGAAAACCTTCGACCATCTTCTCAATTGGTAATCCAGTTCATCCTGGTTCTTATCACTGAATTTCTCCGAAACAAAACGCTGTCTCGAATTGATTTCATTGATCACTGATTTGACCTTTTCCCGGATCTGATCCTTCGAATACGAACGGTATTGCCCGCTCAGCATACTCGTACTCGCAATGCTGAATCCAGCCAATGAAACAACGATCAAGCCGATCAATACCAGCTGGATTTTGGTAATCATTGAAATTCCGTTCGACACACGCACCTGATTAATCTGTTTGATAATCAGAAATAATACAAGAATCGCTCCGAAACAAACAAGCAGGATGGCCGTTGTTGTTAAATAGGAAAGCCAGGAAGGAACCGTCTTACTCAAAATAATCGCATCGGTTCTGGATTTTTTGAAGATCAGATGCTCCACATCGTCCCGTTGATACCACTGATGTCCTTCGGAACTATTGTCCCCGAAAATTCTCAGACTCGTAGGATAACTGTATGTTCCGTAATTCAGAACCAGCTGGTCGTTGTAATATTTTGCAATGGAGTACCGTTCCAGGGATTCAAAAACAGCCGTTTGCTTTGAAATGAGCAACCTTGGAAAACCGATCTTCTCCGGAATCCGTTTGGATTTCATTGTTCCGTAAAAATCTACCTTCACTCCGTTTCTTTCAAGAGGCAGATGAAATACATAATTGAACTGGCTGGTATAATCTTTTACATAATACAAATTCGTGTCTATTTCAGAGCGAATACCATGTCTTTCGATCAATTCATCCAGTTGTCGTTTGTACATTCCGTTCAGGCGGATCGTTGAACTGTCTTCCAGGTAATAATAACAATCAACGTCATATCTTTCCCAATATCCTTTGAAGACCTGGTATTCCATGGCTTCCTTCAATTCGGAAAAACTCGGCTTGGTATCGTGACGGAACAAACGTCGGATAAAAGGTTCAGAAACCAATTTCTTTTCTGCCGTGGAAAAATCAACTTCGGCATTGATATCGCGGTCATCTGCCAATTGATTCGCAAAAAGCAGTCGTTCTTCCCGCTCTTTCTTCTTCGCCTCCATTTCCAGGTTCATCGTAATCCCGAAAGAAACCAAAAATGTTGCCAGCAAATAAGAAGTAAAGCTCCAGTTCCGGTTCAGGCGGAAAACCACAATAACAGAAACAATCAACAGGGAAAACATCCAGATGATCCAAAAACCATGCAGTCTGAAAATCCATTCATTGGTGATGATCACCGACGAAAATATTCCTGCAAGCACCAGTATTACTACTAAAACAGAAGGTTTGGTTTCTTTCCATTTGGTTAAAACGACCTGGTAGAACTGTAGCAAAAACAATGCTCCCAACCCGATGATGAAAATAAAAACCACTGAAAAAACGGTCAGCTTCAACAATTCATTCAAATGAATCGGAATCGTTGAATTGACAATAATAAGTTTGATCAGCTGTGGAAATACCATCAAAAGAACAGGAATCAAACAAAGCAACAGGTAAATTGCCCATTTTTGCCTGATCTCCGAAATCAGGCGAAGGATCGAAGGGAAAACAATTCCAAGCGTAACAGCCCAAACCAGCACTTCTCCGAAGTTTGGAATCCAATTGTTCAAAGCCATTAATCCCGGATCGAATAAAGGAGTAGTACTCATCCAGGAAAACCAATCAAACCTGAGAGCCGCGAAACGCAAAACAAGTATTCCGGCAACAAACAACATACGCGCGGTGCTTTTACCCGTAAATTTTTTGCGCACCTTTATCCCGATCAGGTAGAAAATCAGCAAAACATCCGCGAAAATGACTGTTAAAAGGACATCATCAGTCGTACTTTGTTCAGCCGATTCGATACTGAAAACAGCTTGTTTTTTGGAATCATAAATCGTCGACTGCTGATCAGCAACCAGCGATACAGCTCCCTGCATTTTAGGAAAAGGGGCAAAGAAATAATCCCGTAACTGCTCATTGTTTATCGGAAATACC
>NZ_JASLCN010000016.1 GCF_030151805.1 Fluviicola sp. | reverse complement strand
ATGTAGCGCAAGCAGTTCTTGAAAAGTGGAAAAATGAGCGTGTTTTTGAAGCTTCCATCACTTCCCGTGAAGGAGCGCAGCCGTTTGTTTTCTTTGAAGGTCCTCCATCTGCAAATGGATTGCCGGGTATTCACCACGTAATGGCTCGTTCGATTAAAGATATTTTTTGCCGGTATCAGACGCTGAAAGGAAAACAAGTAAAGCGTAAAGCCGGATGGGATACGCATGGTCTGCCTGTGGAATTGGGCGTTGAAAAAGAATTGGGAATTACAAAGGAAGACATTGGAAAAAAGATTTCTGTTGACGATTACAACAAAGCATGTCGTGAAGCAGTGATGCGCTACACGGATATCTGGAATCGTTTGACTGAACAAATGGGATATTGGGTGGATATGGAAAATCCATACATCACCTACGACCCGAAATACATGGAATCTGTTTGGTGGTTATTGGGTCAATTGTATAACAAAGATTTGTTGTATAAAGGTTATACGATTCAACCGTATTCTCCTGCTGCAGGAACCGGATTGTCATCGCACGAATTGAATATGCCGGGCTGTTACCGCGATGTGAAAGACACGACGGTAGTGGCACAGTTTAAGATAAAAGAGGATCAGGTTTTACCTGGCACCCTCCTCAGTCCTCCCACAAGGGAGGAAACATTCTTCCTTGCATGGACCACCACTCCGTGGACGCTTTCTTCCAACACAGCATTGTGTGTAGGCCCGAAGATTGAATACGTGTTGGTTTCTACCTTCAATCCATATACGCATGAAGCTGTTCAGGTGGTGTTGGCGAAGGATTTGTTGAAAAGCCATTTCGGGAAGGGATTTGTTGAAGCTGAAACGACTGTTGCTTTTGAGGTATATGACAAATCAGGGAAGAATATTCCATTTATGGTTTTAGGTTCTTGCAAAGGCTCAGACTTAGTCGGAATCCGTTACGAACAACTTCTGAAAGGTGCTTTGCCGCATGAAGATGCAGATCAGGCTTTCCGTGTGATCTCGGGAGATTTTGTTACCACTTCGGACGGTACCGGAATTGTACACATCGCTCCGACATTCGGTGCGGATGATGCGCGCGTTGCGACAGAATCCGGTGTTCCTGCCATGTTGGTGCTGGATGATAAAGGAAATCCTGTTCCATTGGTGGATCTGCGTGGTCGTTTCCGCATGGAAGTTTCAGATGACGTGTTCGGTTTGGGAGGAGAATTCGTGAAGGCGGATTACCTGACTGAAGCTGAAAAGCAAACAGAATTTGAGAAACAGAAAGAGAACCTCAAATCCATTATCCCGGATTTGAAAGCATACATGTCGGTGGATGAGCGCATAGCTTTGAAATTGAAAATTGAGAACAGAGCATTTAAAATCGAAAAATACGAACACAGCTATCCACATTGTTGGAGAACTGATAAACCGGTCTTGTATTATCCGTTGGATTCCTGGTTTATCAAAGTAACCAATGTGAAGGAGCGTATGATCGAACTGAATAATACGATCAACTGGAAACCGGCTTCAACCGGAACAGGTCGTTTCGGAGAATGGTTGAAAAATGCGAATGACTGGAACTTGTCACGTTCCCGTTATTGGGGAATTCCGATTCCGATTTGGTCTACGGAAGAAGGTGACGAACGCGTGTGCATTTCTTCTGTTGAACAGTTAAAAGGGGAATGCGACAAGGCAGTTTCAGCCGGATTAATGAACGAAAATCCATTGAAAGCATTTGTTCCGAATGATTTTTCGAACGAAAATTACAATCAGATCGATTTGCATAAAAACTATGTGGACGAAATCATTTTGGTTTCCCCTTCAGGCTTACCGATGAAACGTGAAAGCGATTTGATCGACGTGTGGTTTGATTCAGGTGCGATGCCTTATGCGCAATGGCATTATCCGTTTGAGAACAAAGAATTGATTGATAATCATACCTCTTATCCTGCAGATTTTATTGCAGAAGGAGTGGATCAAACGCGTGGATGGTTCTATACCCTGCATGCAATTGCTACGATGTGTTTTGATTCGGTGGCTTACAAGAATGTCGTTTCAAATGGCCTGGTTCTGGATAAGAACGGACAGAAAATGTCAAAAAGCAAAGGAAATACGGTTGATCCGTTTGAAACCTTGTCAAAATACGGACCGGATGCAACGCGCTGGTATATGGTTACCAATGCGCAGCCATGGGATAACCTGAAATTCGATGTCGACGGAATCACGGAAGTTCAGCGCAAGTTCTTCGGAACGCTTTACAACACATATTCCTTCTTCGCATTGTATGCAAATATCGACGGATTCTCTTATTCTGAAGCAGAAATTGCGTTGGATCAGCGTCCGGAAATTGACCGGTGGATTTTGTCGAAATTGAACTCGTTGATTGCCCAGGTGGATGAAGCGTATGCTTCTTTCGAACCCACAAAAGCGGGGCGTCTGATCCAGGATTTCGTTTCGGATCAGTTGTCGAATTGGTATGTACGCCTTTGCCGCAGACGTTTCTGGAAAGGGGAGTACACAACAGATAAAATTTCTGCTTATCAAACGTTGTATACTTGTTTGGAGGCAGTAGCAATCATGGGTTCACCAATTGCACCATTCTATTTGGATCAGTTATTTTCCGATCTGAATGCGATTTCCGGAAAACATTCTGTGAATTCGGTGCACTTGGCTTTATTTCCGAAATCAGATGCGGGATTGATTGATCTGGAACTCGAAGCACAAATGGAGATTGCCCAGAATGTGTCTTCATTGGTGTTGGCTTTACGTAAAAAAGAGAAAATCCGGGTAAGACAACCTTTGCAAAAGATCATGGTTCCGGTATTGGATGAGCGTTTTGTGAAAAACATTCAACATGTTCAGGATTTGATCTTGTCGGAAGTGAACGTCAAAGAACTGGAACTTCTGGATGCATCGAACAATATCTTTGTAAAATCCATCAAGCCGAATTTCAAAACCATCGGTCCGAAGTACGGAAAGCAAATGAAAGCCATTGCTGCTTTGGTTGCTCAGATGGATCAGCATGGAATTGCGGAAGTAGAACAAAAACAGGGCTGGACCGGAATGATTGATGGCGATGAGGTGGTTCTGGATATGAACGATTTTGAAATCCGTGCGGAAGACATTCCGGGCTGGTTGGTTGCATCAGAAAATGGTTTGACCGTTGCTTTGGACAGTACGATTACGGAAGCATTGCGTATGGAAGGTGTGGCGCGCGAATTGGTAAACAGAATTCAGAACCTGAGAAAGGATTCGGGATTGGAAGTGACTGATCGCATCAACCTGACATTGAAATCTTCCGAATTCATTCAATTGGCTGCGGAAGCGAATAAGCAATTCATTTGTGAAGAAGTGTTGGCTTCTGATTTGAGATTCAGTTCCGAACCGTTTGAAGGTTTGACGACCGATATCGAAGAGGATGCAGATACCTTGATTAAAGTAGAGAAAGCATAAAAGCAGACTGAGCGTAGTCGAAGTCTGCACATAAGAACGAATAAAATGCCGGAGAAATCCGGCATTTTTCGTTTAAATCCGACTTTTAGGGAAAATTCAGTGACTTTTTTAGCGGGTCTTCTTATTTTTAAGGAAAAGTGAGACCGGAGATATGCAATTGTTCAGAAAAACAAAGAAGAAGGAATTGGAAGAGTTGTTTGAAGACTTTTACCATTCCGCTGATTATACTTCCGACAATCTGGAGTTTTTGGTCGACCTGGTAGCATATTTTCGCCCTCAGGAAATAGGAAAAGGAGGGATCGTCAGTATTCGCCCGCTGATTGATTATCTGGAACAGAATTCCGTAAAGCGTTACGCCATGACGGTTTACCTGCGCAACATTCTTCAAAACCGCAAGTTTACATCTATTTTAACGGATTCGGGGATTATCCGGGATGCTTACTTTATCCGGGAAGTAAGAGAGCGTCTGGCTTCTAAAATTTTGCCGGAGCAGCCGGAACCGGATACACTGCAGTTCTTATTGAACCAGGTTTTTTACAAGCAAAAAGATATTGAGTGGGTTCAGGAAATTTCCCTGGAAGAAATCAATGAATTGGTAACACTTCTTGAATTGTCTACTATTTATGACGGAACGGAAAACAATTTTGCGATTACGGAAGTTGTGAATGGAATCAGTTTATTGATTCAGCGGATCAGTGGTCGAGCTTTGGAACAGGATGTCCTGATCATGGTTCCGGAATATGAAAATGTGCAAAGTCCTTTTGAGTTGTTCGAGAAGAAACTGGATGTCATTGTTTCGAAGATTATTCATGAAAAAGACTTTTCAGTTTCCATCGCTGATCCCGATTACCGGGATTTGGTTGCTTTGCTTCAGGGTTGCCACGAAATCATCAATACGGCATTTAACAACAGTGCCAAATTCGGGATTTCCATCCGGGTCAACCAAAGCTTACTGCGAATCAGGCAGCAATTATATCGTATTGAAGCACTGATGCCTCTTTTGACTGCGGATAGTGAGCAGGATAAACGGGAAAACTCCATTTACCTGGCAATTAAACTGATTAAATACAACTGTAAGAAGAACAATATTCGTCGTTTAATGCTGGACAGTACCCAGACAATTGCTTATGAAGTGACACAGCATACTGCGAAAACGGGAGAACATTACATTACACATTCGAAGAAAGAATATGTTAACATGCTTTTGACTGCCATGGGTGCTGGTTTGGTAGTTGGGTTTCTGTGTATTTTCAAAGTACTGCTGGGGAAATTTCATGTAAGTGATTTCGGTCATGCACTGTTGTATAGCTTGAATTATGCATTCGGATTTATCCTGATTTACCTTTTGGGTTTTACACTGGCGACCAAACAACCGGCAATGACAGCAGCAGCGATCGTCAAATCAATCGAAGCCGGAATGTCTGGTTTGGTCAATGAAGCGGATCGGCACCGTTCTTTTGCAATTTTGTTTGCTCAATTGTTCCGTTCCCAATTCATTGCTTTCGTGGGAAACGTTTTTGTGGCCTTTCCGGTATCCCTGATCTTAATTTGGCTATTGCAGGGAATAGCCGGTTTTCAGGTGGTCGATTCACATAAAAGCCAGGTGTTGCTCACAGATATCAACCCGATTGAATCCCTGGCAATTTTTCACGCTTCGATTGCCGGAGTGTTTTTATTCCTGTCGGGAATCATTTCGGGATCCATTTCAAACAAGATCAAACACAAACGAATCTATAACCGGATCAAGGAACATCCTGTTTTGAAGATTTCGATCGGGAAAGAAAATGCAGCGCGTTTCGCCGGTTGGATCGAACGCAAATGGGCAGGAGTTGCTTCAAATTTTTGGTTTGGGGTTTTCATGGGGTCAACAGCGTCAATCGGAATTTTCCTGGGCTTAAACCTGGATATTCGCCACATTACGTTTGTTTCCGGGAACCTGGCGATTGGTTTATTCGGCGAAAATTTCCACACAGGCTGGTATCCGATCCTGATGGGAATCATCGGAATAGGGGTAATTGGTTTCTTTAACTTCATTGTCAGCTTCTCTCTTTCCTTGTGGTTGGCTTTGCGTTCCCGGGATATTCCACTTTCAGAATTAAAGTATTTGTTCCATTCCGTATGGCTGTATTTCAGGTACAAACCACTTTCATTCTTTTTCCCGGTAAAGGATTCATAGTAGTATCATTTATTGATATATCATTTTGTTAAAAGACCAATAAACAGGCGTTTTAAGTGTTAAATAATTGAGAAGTAAAGAGTCGATTTCTTATTTTCGTCCCTCAATTAATTATAACTTACTATGAAAAAAACATTAGTCTTACTTTGCCTAATCGGCGGGAGTACGGTTGGTTTTTCACAGCTTGAATCAAGACTTTCAAATGGAAGTACTTTCATTCCTCACGCTAAAGACAAAAACCGAGTCATCTCGAACAATCAAACAAAAACATTGCTATGCTCGGATACATTACGCTACCCAGATGGCAAAGAACAGATTTTAGGGACAGGAGATTGGGGATTGTTCGATTTATATCAAAATCAGAATGAATCCTTTGCCCAGGCATTTTTGAACAGTAGTTCTATTTCGATCAGTGGAGTGGAATTTTACGGATTAAATAATTCGACGGACGGAACACCTACTGTTACCGTTACAGCAGGTATTTACAATGTTGATGCAAACAATTTACCGACTACCGTAGTAGCTACCGGGACATATACGATTACAAGTGCTCTTGACGGATATTATTATGTAAATTTTGCTTCTCCGGCAACTGTTACCGGGAATTATGCAGTTGTTATCCGCCCTTCCAATACCAACGGAGTGTTGAGTGTATTGACAAATAGTCAGGATGCAGGACAACCTTACGACGAAAATTTTGGAGCTTTAAAATCAAATCTTTTGCCAACAACGGCGTGGTATAAAGTTTCTACTGCTTTTGCTCCGACCTTTAATTTCGAACCGATCGTTGCTCCGATTGTTAGCTATACAATTAATAGTCAATTTACACCTTCTGCAACAACGGTTTGCCAGGGAACTCCTGTGACTTATACCAATGCTGCAACTCCGATGGGTGCATTGACAAACAGAATGATGAACTACTCGGCATTCAGAACATTTTTTGGAACGGCTCCATCAGATTCGACATTTGTTTACGGTATGGACAACGGTTCCCCGCTTATCTGGTCCGGAACGACGACTTATACTCACCCGGCTGCTGGAACTTATGATGTTGAATTCGGAGTAAATACCGGGTTCTGGAGAAGCTGCTTTGATGTCTCCACTCATACAATTACAGTTAACCCGGCTCCGGCTGCTCCAACAGTTACACCTGGTGGGCCAACAGCTTTCTGTCCTGGTGGATCAGTAACGTTAACTTCTTCTGCTGCAAGCGGAAATACCTGGTCAACTGGTGCAACTTCACAGTCTATCACGGTAAATACTGCAGGTTCTTATACAGTTACTACAACTGCGGCAGGATGTACTTCAGCTGCTTCGGCTGCTCAAACGGTTACAGTAAATGCATTGGATAATGCAACATTTACATATCCTTCGAACTCTATTTGTGATGCTGCTCCGAACCAAACTCCTACAACTTCTGTTGCGGGAACGTTCTCTGCAACACCTACAGGATTGAATTTTGTGAGTACTTCCACAGGAGAAATCAATGTTGGATTGAGTACTTCAGGTTCTTACTCTATTACTTATACTACTTCAGGTGCGTGTCCGAACACAAGCACACAAACAGTTGTGATTTCAGGAGCTCCTGATGCAACATTTACATATGCTCAACCAAGTTATTGTACTACAGCTACTAACCCAAGTCCGGTATTTGGTACAGGAGCAAGTGCAGGAGCTTTCAGTTCAACTGCCGGTTTGGTAATCAATGCTTCTACAGGTGTCATTAACCTGGCTTCAAGTACTCCGGGCACTTATACAGTAACAAATTCAATTGCTGCAAACGGTTCTTGCCCGGCTTCTACAGAAGTATTCAACGTATCCATTGCTGCATCACCAACAGCAACTGTTTCAGGTGGCGGACAATTATGCGGTACCGGAACAATTCCTGTATCTATTGCTTTAGCAGGAACCGGTCCCTGGGATATTACTTATACAAATGGTACAACACCAACTACCGTTAACGGAGTTACTACTTCTCCTTATACAGTAAACGCTACTGCAAACGGAACATTTACAGTTTCCAATGTAACAGCGGGTGGTTGTTCAAATACAGGAACAGGTTCTGCTACAGTAACCTTTAATGCAAATCCAACAGTAACCTTCACACCTGTTGGTAACGTGTGTGACAACGCTAGTCCTGTGACTTTGGTTGCAACACCAGCAGGAGGATCTTTCTCCGGATCGACAGGAATTTCCGGATCTACATTTAATCCGGCTGGATTGACTCCGGGTTCTGTTACATTGACATATACCTACACTGATGCAAACAATTGCAGCGGAACGGCAAGCTCTACATTTACATTGAACGCAGCTCCGAATGCAACACTTGGAGCATTTACGGATGTTTGTTTACAAGCTGCCGGATTTGGTTTAACTGGTGGTTTACCGGCAGGAGGAACTTATTCCGGAATTGGTGTTAGTGGAGGAAACTTTGACCCTGCAACAGCGGGAGTTGGTTCAAAAACGATTACTTATACCGTAACAGCTAACGGATGTACGGATGCAGCAACGCAAACGATCGTAGTGGAAGATTGCGCAGGATTGAAAGAAACAACTGATTTCGGATTGGAAATTTATCCGAACCCTGCTAGTTCTGTTGTAACGATCAAAGCTGGAAAAGATGTTACTTTCTCCATGATTTCTGAAGATGGTAAAATCGTTTATCCACTTGCTTCATTGAGCATGAATTCAGAAACACAATTACAGGTTTCTCACTTGGCAAAAGGAGTTTACTTCCTGCACTTTAACAATGCTCAGGGTACTTTGGTACAAAAAGTAATTGTGAAGTAAGAGCTTATTGATTTATTATAGAATGCCGTTCGTTAGCTAACGAACGGCATTTTTTGTTTCAAAGAATGGATTGAGTTAATTCTTTATTCGCTAATTTCGGAACAATTGAAGTTATGCCGAAAAAATACGCTGCTATAGATATCGGATCGAACGCTGCTCGATTGCTGATTGGAGAGATTGCCAAGGAAAACGGGCATCCGTATGTAAAGAAAATATCTTATACGCGTTTGCCTTTGCGTTTGGGCGAGGAAGTTTTTGATACCGGTGAAATCAGTATCAAAAAAGCGGATGATTTCATTAAAACCATGAAGGCTTTCCGTTTGATTGCAGATATTTTCAATGTTTCTTCAATCCGTGCCTGTGCAACCAGTGCGATGCGCGATGCTAAAAACGGTCCGGAGATTATTCAACAAATCAAACGAAGTACCGGTATTCAGATCGAAACCATTTCAGGCGATGAAGAAGCCCGTTTGATTTTCGGAACTTTTGCTTTATTGGACATCGAGCGCTCCGAATCTTATTTGGTCATTGATGTCGGTGGTGGTTCTACGGAAATCAATGTATTTGAACATGGAAAGCGCGTAGCAGCCAAAAGTTTTGATATCGGAACGGTCCGGATGTTGAAAGACAAGGTCGACAAGAAAGACTGGAAGGAAATGAAACTCTGGATTAAAGAGCATGTGGAAGATAATCCGCATTTGGTTTATGCTACCGGAGGAAATATCAATAAAATCCACAAATTGCTGGGAGTGAAGGAGAAATCTCCGGTTACTTTGAGAGCAATGAACAAGTTGTATAATGATCTGCAGCCTTTGAGTGTGGGCCAACGAATGGATCTGTATCAGTTGAAGCCGGATAGAGCGGATGTGATTGTTCCTGCTTTGGAAATTTTCCGTGTTTGCATGAATGCACTTAAATGCAAGGAAATGTATGTTCCGAAAATAGGATTGTCGGACGGAATCGTTTATGATCTGCATAAGAAGCGGATTTAATTTTTTGAATTTTTATATGTTTGATTATCAATATGTAAGTGATTTTTTGAGATGGTTTTTTTAAAATTTGATCCAAATATCAAAAACTTTGCTACATTTGTTCCGATCATTCTAAATCGTAAATCGCTTTGAACCTAAATCAATTCAAAAATGTTTTTCGATCAATAAGTCCCTGTTTATGCTTTGCATTAACAGAGCATAAATATTTATTTAACTCTGATAAAGAACATATTTACTGATTCAATCAACCGAATTTTATTATGAAACACTTAGTCATTCTATTCACTTTTGCTTTCTTGCATTCTTTTTCAATAAAAGGGCAGGTGGATACATTAAGAGTATATGCTTATGAGGATGCTTATACGAATTCTGCCGCCGCCAATGCCAGTACAAATTATGGAACATCCGGTAACCTGGAACTTTCAAAGACGGCGACTTCCGTCTTTAGAAGTTATTTGAAGTTTGATTTGTCGGGAATTCCTGCCAATGCAGTTATATCCAGCGCTCTTTTGAAGTTGACACCAGATGGGACGGAGAATATTACGGCAACCAATTCAACTCAATTAATGGCGCTTGTTTGTAATTCTTCCTGGTCGGAATCAACCCTGAATTTTAATTCGAATATGGCTAGTAGCAGCCCTATGAATACGGTATTGAATTCTAATCTTATTTCAGGAAAAAGGGTGTTTGAGATAAAGACTCACATTCAGGCGATAGTTGATGGATGTGTGCTAAATGAGGGTTGGGTGATTCGACGCAGCAATGAAGTAACGAATGCTACTACAAAGTACTTTTCGAGAGAGAATGGGACAGCATCTAATCGTCCTCAATTGGAAATCACCTATTATATCAGACCATATGTAAGTGCGGCAACAATTACTCATACAAGTACTTTGGGCAGTTCGGACGGTTCTATTTCACCGACTGTTGTAAATGGGTCCGCTACAACCATGAATTATCTATGGTATAATTCGGGTGGAACTCAAATCGGTACTTCGCAAAACCTGACGGGGGTTGCGAGTGGCTGGTATGGATTAAAGTGTTATGGATCGGCCCTGGGAGATACTACTTACCATGCATTTGTTGTTGGTACGGTGGGAGAGAGTATTTCATTTATGTTCAATCCGGGGCCAAATTACCTGGATGATGCGAGAACGACGGATTTAATTGCTGGTTCAGGACCGAGTGCTGTTCGATACGATCAGGGAGTTTCCGGAACAGCTCCTAATTTTGGAGCTTCGCGGACTCAGTACCTTACTAGTTACTGGGGAAGCGAAAGGGCTTTGATTCGTTATCGTTTATGGATTGATCCTACTTGTACCGTGGATCAGGCTGATCTTATGTTATATGGTGTGAATCATATCAATCAGGACTATAGCAATGCATCTGAGTTCGATTTGGTGACAAGTGATTGGTTAGAAAACGGAGTTGCATATATCAACAGACCTTCTTTTACAACTGTAGGAAAAATTGATGTGGCGGCTATTCCATCAGGGTTCATTAATGATACAGTTAATATCTCAAGTTTTTTCAATATCTGGAAAAATAACAATCTGGAAAATTACGGAATGCAGTTTCAACTGCAATCATACCCACCGGTTGGACCTGTTCGTGTGCAATTTGGTGCGGGAGATGCCCAGGCAAGTTCAAGACCAAGAATCCAATTTACCATTTCTGTAGCGGGAGATTTAAGTGCAAACGGGACATTGACTCCAACTTATGATGCAACGAACAGCTATGCGGATGTGACGCTGAACTTAACTCCGCCTTCCGGAGCAGTGAGTCCTTATCATTACGTGATTTCAGAAGCATCTATTCCTGATTTTAAAGATGTGTATCATGCTTTAAAGGATTCCATATTCGGAGGTGTATTGGATAGTACGACTTTTTATGGTACGGGAGAAACCGGAACAAGTTATGATTTCAAAGGGTTAAACCCTGGACAATATCATGTGGTGGTTTTTGACAAACGGGGAGTTCGTATTTATGAAGATCTGCTGTCAATCAACCCGATCAATTATGAAGAACAGACCAATATTAGTTTTGCAAATGACATTTTTACAACATCAGCTGCGAACGGTAAAGCGATATTATCATCTTACCTGACGGAGGGATCAAATGGAGCAAAGCTGACTTTTAATGTCGAAGATCTGCCTTCCGGGCAAGCCGTTTTCGGACTTCAGAATACTTCAAGTGCTTTGACTTCATCATCAGATATCTTATATGGTTTCCAGGTACAATCGGGAGTTGCGAAATTAATTGTTAATGGTGTTGTAGGAACGACTACTTATCCGGTAAGCGCTTCCACCGAATTAACTCTGTTTCAGAATGGTGCGAATCTTGAGTTCCATGTGGCTGGAACGATTGTGTCGAGTTCTGCATTACCTTCCAGTTTTGTCTATAAGACGGGAGTTTTGGCAGCCGCTAGTCTGACAAAAATTAAATACAGACCGATTCGTGTACTAAACCTGAATTTCGCGATTAACCAATTAAATCAGGTTCAACAAGGAAGTTGTTTAGGTTCATTCGGAAGAATTAGCGGATCAATAGTACCGTTGATTCTTTCAACCAAATCAATTCATAACCCTAGTGCAGTATTAACAAATAGCTCGAATGATCCGCAAATATTGGATGCAGGACTTCCACCGTTGAGTTATGGTTTCTCAAACCTTTTACCAGGGAACTATACACTTAAAGTAACATTCTATTGGAAAAACAATAGTACGTTGGTTGTTGATCCTACACCGGTTGTTTATAATTACAACATGGTTGTTGCCAGTAAAATTGCCTGGGAAAATAAAGTGGATGCATTGGAAGTTTCGACGACTCAATCGTTGGTCTCAACTACCAGTACACTAACTAATTTGGGGCATGCGGCAAGTACCAACGGATTGGTTTTGCCATCCGGAGATGTTTTTGTTGACTTCGGAATTGATGTTCCTTCGGGCCCTGGTAATAGCATGGCAGGAATGATTGGGTTCTATAATTCAGATATTGTAACTTTGGGAAGTACACCTCCTACTAATTTTACCGGATTCGGATTTGTGAAGTTGCAATGGGCATTTTTTACACTTTATGGTGCATATAAATACCAGGGAGGAGTATCAACCGGAATCGGAAGTTTCTCTCCGTCTGACAAGTATCGTTTACTTTATAACCCAACAAGTAAAATAGGTTCCCTATATAAGTATAACCCGAACGGAGTTCTTGGAACATCAGCGGTTGCAACGGTTAATTACGGACCTACTGTTCCACCAACCAGTAATGTCACTAAAATCCTGGCTTTTGTAACGGGAGTAAACAGAGGATTCTCCGGACTTTCTACGAATTTGCCGTGTTCTCCTAATTTTGTTTACGCTAAGTTGGAGAAGAAATTAACAGGAGTAAAATATAAGGTACATCTTAATAAGTTTTACTTCTTCTACGACGAGGAATATGCTTCCACGACGAGTTTGACTTACAACGTTTACAATAATAATAATGCTGTTGCTTTGAATACGGGTAATCAAATTTTGACAAATACTATTTCAGGAGCAGCTAACAGGGAATATGGAGATAACCGTTATTCTTTGGATGTGACATCTCTGGCAGCAGGAGCCTATGTGTTGGAAGTGACCAATGAAAAAGGAGAGAAATTTTACCTAAGATTTATAAAGTGATGAACAGATACAAATTATTATTCTTTGTTTCATTAGTGCTTATCGGCGCTATGCTGACAGTCTATTTTGTGATTGATTCCAAAGAAGATTCAGATGGTTTAAAACAAACGGTTGTGATCGATAACTTCAAGGTGTTTGAAGAGTTTGATTTGAAAAAGGATTACGACAAGAAAATTGAGAAAGAATTTGCATCGGAAAAAGCATCTTTGGATTCAATGGGAAATGCATTCAATACATTGAAGAATCAGTTTGAAGTAGACGCTTTGAAAAAGCAATTTGCATTTAAAAAAGGTCAGTTTGACCAGAAATTTCAGACCATTTCCCAACAATATACGAATGAAGTTTACACTAGGTTGAATGAGTATATCAAGGAGTATGGCAAGAAAAAGGGCTATGGAATTATGATCGGATCAAACGGTCAGGGGAATGTGATGTATATCGATGATGAAAAAAATGTAACAGAAGATTTGATCAAATTTATTAACCACAAATATTCAAATGAATGAAACACCTAACCTTGTTCTATTTGCTGGCTAGCATGATTATTTCTTGTACCGGTAAACAGATCGAACCTAAATCAATGAACAAAACCTCTTTGGAATTGAATCATCGTTTCAAAGGAGAGCAATCAGAGGTTTCTCCTTCAGAGGAACATTCTGAAGGATTTGCTCAAAAAGCATATAACGGAATCTCCTATACAGTGGATCTGATGAATGCGGTTGACTTTGTTTCCCGAAAAGGGGAAAAGCTGAGCCTGCCTGAGCGCTTGGAATTGAGTAAGGAATCTGTAGCTATTTTGAAAATAGACTTACAGAATATGAAAGAAACCAGTGTTTTTGAATCTTCTAAAATCATGATGGATAAGGAAGATGCATTGAAATACCTGGTAGGACAAATTTCAACAGATTTCAGTATTGAACAAAATGGAGCATCTGTTTCTGCTACAGGAGTTGAATATGATCCGGGAATTTCAGAACCGGATAATATTAAAGTTTTTTTGTTTTTCAATAAAATTAATCTGAATGAACCCGCAAGCGTATTGTATTATGACAGACTGTTTGGATCTGGCTTGATGCGCTTTAAAATTAACAACGGAAAAAAATCAAGATCATGATACTTCGTATTCAAAAAAGTCGTGGATTTAAGATAACGAGTGCGTTCTTAGTGCTGAATATTCTGGCTGAGATTTTCGTGCCAACAACAGCTTTAGCGTTAACAGGAGGACCAAAACAACCGGAGTTCAGCTCTTTTACTCCTGTTGGAGTTTCAGATATGGTAGATCTCTCAAGTGGTGATATGAACTACAATATTCCGTTAATGGACGTTGGAGGATATCCCCTGAATATTGCTTATTCTTCCGATATCGGAATGGATGATGAAGCAAGCTGGGTAGGATTGGGCTGGAACTTATCTGTCGGTCAGATCAACAGAAGTGTGAGAGGACTTCCGGATGATTTCAAAGGTGATGAAATGGTTTATGAAAATAACATGAAGCCGAATGTTACAGCTGGTGCAAGTTTTAAACTGACTCCGGGATTATTCGGGGTTGAAATTCCAACAGGAGATGTGAATGTTTCCCTGGGAGTTACGGCGATGTATAATAATTACGACGGGTTCACCATGAAGACCAGCGTAGGAGTACAGATGGATCTTGGAAAAGCTTGTTCGGTTGGATTCAATGCTGAAAATGGTCCGGATGGTTTGGCGTTGTCTCCGAGTATTTCCATTCACAGCAAAAAAGAGCAGAAAGATAAAACAAACACAACTTTGACAGGTACGGTTGGAGTTACAATGAACTCGCGACAAGGGTTAACAGCGACTACATTAAGTATGTCAAAGAGTAAAAGTAAGGGGTCGAAAGAAGCAAAGAACCTGGAAAATTTAGGTTCATCTTCGGTAGGATCATCCATTGGTTTTACGGATGAATTATACACGCCTTCCAAACGTGTTGCCATGAATACTAAAAGTTTCACGGTGAATGCGGCATTGGGATCTGAAGTTTGGGGAGGTGAAGCACAAGGACAGATTACGGCATTCGGAACGATTCAATCCATTGACGAGTCTGAACTTTATAAAGTTCGTGCGGCATACGGTTATGAGAATACGGATCATAGTGATAAATATGGAATCCTGGACTTCAACCGTGAGAAGGATGGAACGTTCAATGTGAATACGACGAATCTTCCGCTTACCAATTATACCTATGATATTTATTCGGTTCAGGGACAGGGAGTAGGAGGAACTTACAGACCATTCAGAAACCAGGTTGGATATGTGTATGATTCATATGTTTCAGATGCTTCCAGTTCCAATTCATTGGGAGTTGAAATTGGTATGGGAAATGCCGTTCATGGTGGGGTAGATTTTGAAAACACATCGATTAACAGCCACTCCGGGGTTTGGGAAAACGAGAATGATATCATTCAATACCTGATGGAAAACTATAATTACAATCCGAAATATGAGAAAGTACATTTCAAAAACGTCGGGGATTTGAGTGTGGATGCTGAATTTGTATTGTTTGATCAAATCGCAAGATATAACCCGGTACGAATTCCTTTTGTAGGAAATAAATTCCACCGGAAAGCAGCGAGTAAATTGCAATATAAATACAACGATCTGGCAGAAACTTCCACGGGAGTGAGTTCAGCAACAAAACGTACTCAGAGAAAATCGCGTAATCAATCGATCAGAAATATTACGGTCGGAGATTTGAAAAAAGGAGTTGGTTATGGTCCTTGTGCTGTCAAATCCGGTTATACTGCAATATCACTTCCTAACGAAGCGAAAGATCACCATACCGGAGAAGTTCAGATCATCCGCAATGACGGAGCGAGATATATTTACGGTTTACCGTTGTACAATTTTGTGAAAAAGGAATCCTCTTTTTCAGTTGATTATTCAGGAACCAGGGTATTGCATTCCAAAGGATTGGTGCAATGCAGTCCTACAGATAACTCGCCGGGTAATTCACAGTTGAATCATAATTTCAACAGAACTACTACACCAGCTTATGTACATACTTACTTGCTGACTTCCGTTTTGTCTACGGATTACCAGGATGTGGATGATAACGGTCCGAGCGATAACGATTTGGGAAGCTACACGAAATTTAAGTACACAACTGGTTCAAGATATAAATGGAGAGTTCCGACAGAAGCAGGTTATGCAACCTACAACCCGGGTTTGAATACTGATCTGGATGATGATGAGGGAACTATTATTTATGGTGAAAAGGAACAAAAATATATTGAGATCATTGAAACTAAAACACACATTGCTGTTTTCACACTGACTAATCGTAAGGATGCTTTCGGAGTTGCCGGAGAAAACGGTGGAATGAGCGCTTCTTCCGCATCAAAGAAACTTGAAAAGATCAGTTTGTACTCCAAGCCGGAATACCAGGCATTGGGATCAGCAGCAAAGCCTATTAAGGTGGCACATTTCGAGTATTCCTATTCATTGTGTAAGGGAGTTGCTAATAACAATGGTAACCAAACCCTTGAAGCGGATGAAAAAAGCAATGCCTTAGGAAAACTGACTTTGAAGAAGATCTATTTTACTTACCGCGATTCCAATATGGGGAAATATACCGGTTACCGTTTCAATTACAACGAATACGCGGACGGGAAAGATGAATACACAGGCGGAAATCTTCAGATCGGAACAAATAACCCGAATAACCCGGACTACAATATCAAAGGGTATGATTCATGGGGTAAATACAAACCAAGCGGAGCTGTTTCAGGAGCAAATACTGATCCGGTAACAGCAGCAGAATTCTCATTTACAAGCCAGGATCGAACTGCACAGGATGCACATTCTTCGGCCTGGTGTCTGAAAAAGATATATACTCCGTCCGGAGGACAGATTTCAATAGGATATGAATCAGATGATTACAATTATGTACAGGATAAGAAAGCATTGATGATGTATAAGGTAATGGGAGCGGGAGATAGCCCGGTTCCTGATGTGAATAGCGACATTTCCGGAGAATTATACGATGGAAGTATCCTGAAAAAACACAAGAAATACCTGTATGTGCAGATTCCGATGGAATCCGATTGTAATGAATTGTCATCAGCCGGGAAGATCAGAGACTTGTTCTTTAGCAACCTGGAAGAATCACTGCTTCAATTCAGATTCTTTTTAAATATGACCAAACAGGGCGGAAACAACGGTTCCGCATCAAATATCAATTCATCGTATTTTGATTATGTGAGTGGTTATGGCCGTATTGATCTCCAGGGAGGAACTCCGAGTTGTAAAGTCATTGGCGGGAATAAATTTATCAGTATTCCATTGCAATGGGAAGAACGTGAAGGGCGTGTTAACGGGGATAAACCGGTAAATGCAGTTGCAAAAGCGGCATGGAATTTTGGTAAAAAGTACCTTTCCAAACAAGTTTATGGAACAGCACCTAATGGTAATTCCAGCGACATTCAACAGATCGTTGAACAGATGTTGGCTACCAATACGCTATCTAATCTGAAGGAGATCTTTACAGGACCGAATGCTACTTTGGAAGACAAACAAATCGGACGACGTTTCGTGAAGGATAAATCCTGGGTTCGTTTGAATGTTGCATCCGGATCAAAACTAGGTGGTGGTACACGTGTTAAATCGGTTCGTATCTCCGATATCTGGGGATCAGAAGACCCGAATAATTCAATGAATCCGGGGCAATCTGGATACCAGACGATGAGTTACGGTCAATCCTATAAGTACAATCTGTCAGACAATGCTTCAGATCCGCTATCTAAAATTTCGAGTGGAGTTGCAACTTATGAACCGGTAGGAAATAAAGAGAACCCATTTGTAATGCCTGTAGTTGCTACTACAAAACATTTGTTGGCTCCAAAAGATGAGAACTATGTGGAGAAACCTTTCGGAGAGTCGTTTTTCCCGAGTCCACAGGTAACTTATTCCCGGGTAAGCGTCGCGAATATTTCAGGAGCAACGAATATTCCACAGACCATGCAGGTTAAGAAACT
Organism: Fluviicola sp.; assembly: GCF_030151805.1. Taxonomy (GTDB): domain Bacteria; phylum Bacteroidota; class Bacteroidia; order Flavobacteriales_D; family Crocinitomicaceae; genus Fluviicola. The sequence continues at coordinate 4,834 of NZ_JASLCN010000016.1, read as the reverse complement.
GAACAGAACGGGAAAAGTGGTTTCTGAATTCTATACTTCAAGAGATTATCCTACGATTGTTGATCAAACACCTATCCAGGCGAAAGAAGACAAGAAAATGCCATTGGCAAGCATTCTGAAGATTAAAATGAAAAAGCACTTTACAGCTTCACAGGGATACGTTGTTCATTTGAATGATATGAACGGAAAGCAAAAAGCGAAATGGGTATATGCAGAAGAACAGCAGAAACCGATTTCCGGAGTAACTTACCATTACGCATCAGATGATTACTATACACCGTTCGCTATGGATAGGAATAAAGGAAAATTGAACAACAATGTACCGGTTGTTTTCCCGAATGGTGATATAAAAAGCAGTACTATCGGTGTAGAATACGATTTGGTTCATGACTTACGTGAAAATGCAAGTCAGACTGAGATCAGTGGTGTGAACACAAACCTGGCTGCGTTCTTTATCGGAATTATCCCTGGATTGGTTCCGATTCCGTTACCGGATTTAAGCAGCTCTGAAGACCAGGTGCGGGCAGTTTCATCCACAAAAGTGATCAATACTTTTGGAATCTTGGTGGAAACCGTTACTTACGACGGAGACACGAAAGTTTCGACCAAGAATATTGCCTGGGATGCTATGACAGGAGAAGTTCTGGCAACTGAAACAGTTGATGAGTACAACGATAAATACTACACATTTAACTATCCTGCGCACTGGTTCTATAAAGGAATGTCTCAGGCTTCCGCCAACCTTGGAATAGATGGAAAATTGGGTGCTGCAGGAGGCTCCGCACAGTATGTAATGCAAGGATTGCCTTCTTCATACATGTCCAGTGATTTCTTAATGGCAGGAGATGAAATTGCATATAAGTATTCTGCTACAGTTAAAAAGAAAGCCTGGGTTCTATGGGTTCAGGGGAATACTTTCAAGTTGATTGATGTAAACGGAACTGAAATTACATCACTTCCATCGGGAACTGATTTCACGGTTGTTCGTTCTGCAAGACGAAACTTGCAGTCTGCCGGAATCATGAATGTTACCTTGATGCACCATCCGTTTAAAGACTTGCAAGGAAATTATGTAACTAACCTGGGACAAAATTTCCTCATGGGATCAAACTTTGAACAATGGAAGATCATTAACGCAAGTGCAGTTGATTACTCGGATAACTGGCCGGCTGGTTGTGAATGCGGTATCGGTCAGGGAAGCAACCCATTCGTTAAAAATGAAAAAGGTGTTTGGAGAGTGAAATCAAACAATACTTATCTCACGGGTCGTAACTTCCAGGCTAAAGCAACACCGAGAATGGAAGGTTTCTTCTCGACATTCCGACCAATGTATCGCTTAACGGCATCACATAATTGGTATAAGGATATAACCAACTGGACTTGGGTTAGCGAAGTTTCGAATTACAGTGCTTATGGATTCGAGATTGAAAATATAGATGCCTTGAAACGTTATTCCGCTGCTCAATACGGTTACAATAATACATTACCGATTGCAGTAGGGTCAAACCTGAAATACAGTGAAATTGCTTATGACGGTTTTGAGGACAGAGGATTTACGGGATGTACTACCAATTCGCACTTTAGTTTCCCGGGAACGTACACTACCGGAGAAGGGACTGTAAACGGAGCGATTAGTAAAAATACTGCTCATACAGGAAAATACAGTATCCGTGTGTCTTCAGGAAGTAATGTGACAATGAACAAAAGAATTGCTTGCCCAACACAGGCACAACCTTAATTGAATTGATATGAAAAGATTATTAATATTAGCAATTGCCTGTATTGTACTGAACGTTCAAAAGACGTACGCTGCAAGTACTTGTCCAAAGGTTTATTTGGAAGCATATAATATGTGCCAGACAGGAACAGTAGATTTTAATTTGTCGATCTGCCCGAATGATTTGAATCAACCAAACGTTGCTTTTGATCATGTAGAGTGGAATTTCGCAGATGGCTCTACGGTTTCTACGAGCAATTTGGGGATTTCACATACTTATACAATTGATGGTGCATATAATGTAACTGCGGTTGTTCATTTTATCGTAAATGGTTCACCGTGTCTTGTAACAGCGAAGCATATCTTGTCACCAACACAACCTGGTGCTCCTTATCTTGGTTGGAATGGTCAATGGTGGCCTACAAATATATTTGTAGATTACTGCACAGCGCCGGTTGCGTCATTGCTTGAAAATTTCATACCAGTCAATATTGCTACCGTAAATGCTGATTTGTGGGTTGATCCGGTTGGTCCGTATACGGTTGGCCAAGCGGTAAATATTCATGTCAATTTAATCAACCTTCCTACAGGAGAAGCAATGCAGTATACGTTGGGTATTGATACCCAACCGATCGCTGCAGGATTTTATACTACAAGTGGTTCGCAATCTGCTGTTCCACATACTCTGACGGACGACGGATTCCATATTGTCGAGCTGAATTTATTCAATCCGAAAAGACCGGATTGTCCGGTAAATAGAACCGTTGTGATTGAAATTTTACCTGATGAAACAGATACAATTTGTAATACTTGTTTTACGTTCGTTACAGAACCGGGAAAAAGATATTGGGTCAGTGCCTGGGTAAAGGTGGTAAATCCAACCGTTCCGCAGGTGATGACTTATGATAACGGAAGTGATGGAAATACGGCAAATGTTGAACTGGCATTTATTGGATCAAGTCCTTTGACGGTTAAATTCAGACCTACCGGTGATATTATCGAAGGATGGCAGCGTATAGCAGGAGAATTCACTCCTCCGTCAGGTACTACTGAAGTGAATATTAAGTTGGTGAATCCGACTGGCAATGCTGCTTACTTTGACGATGTAAGAATCCATCCGTTCAATGCGAGTATGAAGTCGTATGTAAATGATCCGGAGACATTCTGGCTGACAGCAGAATTAGATGATAATAATTATGCTACGTTCTATGAGTATGATAAGGAGGGAAAACTGATCCGTATCAAAAAAGAAACAAGCAGGGGAATTGTTACTACCAAAGAAACCAGATCTTCTAACCCAAAACAAAATTGATGAAGACTACTTTTTTTCTTTTGACATTCTTTTTTGCAACTTCATCCTTTTCGATGAATGCGAAAGAATTGATCAGCAAAATGCAGAAGATTTATAACGATAAATCGCATATAGAGTATAGTTGTACCTATGAACTTTTCAAAGGTCATAAAAGTGATGTTATTGAAGAGAGTTACAAAGGTTTTTTCTATCGTAACAAATCGAATGTATATCAAAAAATTGATGAAACAGAATTTGTTTACGCAACAGATTTTTTCGTTCAGATTAGTCATTCGGAAAAAATGATTTCACTGGCTCAACCGCAAAAGTTGATTAATACAACTGTTGATCTGGACCTTGCTTTAAGGCATTGCTCGAAGACAGAAGTTGAGGAGAAGGGAGACTATTATGCAGTTACTTTGATCATTAAGAACACTTCGGATTTGCCATTTTCAGTAATAAAGATGCGCATAGACAAGAAGGATTATTTTTTAGAAAGATTAGATGTTTATTATTCAGAAGCACTTGATTTTTCACAGGAATATAACAAAAATGATCAGGAACGACCTCATTTGAAAATCACGTTCAATGAGCCGAAACTGAATCCAAAGACATTAAATTATTTTGAATTAGACCGCTATTTTTCAAAAAACAGTTCAGGAATTCTGAAACTAACAGAGAAGTATGTAGGTTATACCTTAGTTGACAACCGATTAAATTAAGCTATGAGAATCACTTTATCACCTATAATCATTGCGTTCTTTGTACTGATGTTCCATTTCTCATATGGAGCAGATGTTTTATGGAACGTGCGCTTGGAAGGACCATCCATTAATAATGGAAATTTAATGGTGCAAGATGGAGACTTCAGTCAATTGAGTTCCGGAACATTCGTAGATGTTGGCTCGAAGGCCTTTGGCTACATCCGTTTAGGGATGGGAGAAGTTCCGGGGATGACTTATACAAGTGCTACCACAACATACAAATTGAAGTTAATCATTACTCCGTATACCAATACGGGTGTCGTACAGTCGACGATTACCACATACCTGGAAGCAACGTATAGTGGAGAAGGAAACAAGATCGTGATTGATGCGGAAGACTATCGCTTGTTCGGGATTCATAAATTTTCTGTGAATGTTGACGGTATTCAAAAAAGTACTAACGGCGGAGCCACGTATACAACAGTTACCACGGGCTCAACCTTACCGTCCTACATGTACCTGGAAGCAGGCTTCAGCGCCGAGCGTTATTATGAATTAAACACGACACAGGTTCCGGTTGCAATTCACAATTATATTACCTACGACCAAACGGGTTTTGAGACAAAGGTTTATAATCAGGGAGCAACAGCAACTAGTTCGACAACCGATGAAATCGAGTTGAGTTGGAACTATGTAGACGGTGCAGAATATTATGATTTGGAATGGACGTGGGTTGATAATTACTCAGCGAGCTCACTGAGCAGCACTTTGCTTCAGAGTGATATTTATTTCAATGAATCGGACTTTCAGCACAATAGCACGCGTATTCGAACGGGTGATCAGCACTACCGGATTCCGCAAACCTTTGCGAAAGGGTATTTGATTTACCGCGTTCGTGGAGTAGGCCGCTGGCTGACGGATGTGAGCAAGGATAAGTATGGTACATGGAGTGGTAATACAACTCAAAAGAATAAAGTTTCGGATTGGGCTACTACAACCCTGAATGTGATTACAATTGGTTCAGAACACGAAGGATTGAAAAACTGGCAGTACGATGCAACGTATTCAGAAGAAGGAAAGAAAAAGGAAGTAGCACAATACTTTGATGGGAGCTTGCGTCCC
>NZ_JASLCN010000491.1 GCF_030151805.1 Fluviicola sp. | reverse complement strand
TATAGCATAGATATAGCATAGATATAGCATAGATATAGCATAGATATAGCGATGATTGTACCTAATTATAACATTAGAAGGAATTATTTTACACCACTATTGCCTAACTCACTATTCCCTTCTTGCTAATTGCTCACACATGCCTAATTCTTCTAATAAGGACAACAAAAAAGGCCTCCTGATTAAAGAGACCTTTTTGAATGTTTTATATGAAGTTTAAAACTCGTACGAACGGCTTTTGATAATTAAACCTTTCAAGCAGTTTTAATAGATTCGGAAAATAATCTAAGAAACCACCAGCGATAGGACAACTTTAATTAAGCACCTCTTCTTAATTCTTTCAAGGAGCTGAAGAACACAATTCCGTATCCGATAGTTAACATCAGGTGGAAAGGAACCATTCCCAAATCGCCGTAAATAGATCTGTTTACGACCGTAAATCCGAAAACGCACATCAGGATTCCTTCACCGATTGTAATCAGGGAAATGCTCTTTTTGTCGTATTTGTTTCCTTTGAATTCAGCCTTTTTATTCACGTTGAATTTCGGAGTTCTTACAAAGGAGCTTTTGATCCCCATAAATCCTTCCAGAACGGCAATCGTATTCGCCAGTGAGAGTCCTAAGGAAACCGTCAGGAATAAGAAGAATCGTCCTGTAAAGCGGATAAATGAAGTGAATTTATTGTCCGTTTTATCGCGGTACGCCAGCCAGTAATAATACATCAGGAAAACCGTGCTTAAAATGAAGATAGAACCGTATTGGATCACATAATTCAGATCAGAGAAACTATCCTTAATCTGAAGAACCACCAAACTCAATAAAGACATGGTCAGAATGAACATGAAAACAGAGGAGTTGAACAAATGTGATAATCCGTGGATTCTGTCAGTCAAACGTACGTTTTTATAAGTCAGAATAGTTTTCCACATCTTCACGAAACACTCTGCCCCACCTTTCATCCAGCGGTGCTGTTGTGCTTTCAATGCCGACATGGTAATCGGTAATTCAGCCGGAGCAACGACATCTTCCAGGTATTTGAACTTCCAGCCTCTTAATTGCGCACGGTAACTCAAATCCAAATCTTCGGTCAATGTATCGTGTTCCCAACCGCCGGCACTTTCGATGCATTTTTTGCGCCAAATACCACCGGTACCGTTGAAGTTGATGAAATGTCCTGCAGCGTTACGACCACCTTGTTCTGCCGCGAAATGTCCGTTCAGACCGAAAGCCTGTAATTCAGTTAATAAAGAATAGGATTTGTTCAAGTGTCCCCAGCGGGTTTGAACTACTCCGATATTGTCGTCTGTTTCGAAATAAGGCATGGTTTTTTGCAGCCAGTCTTTTTCCGGAACGAAATCCGCATCAAAAATAGCGATGAATTCACCTTTTACCTTGTTCATTGCCGAATCCAAAGCGCCGGCTTTATATCCTGTTCTGTCCGTACGGTGAATGTGCTCGATCTGGATTCCTCTTGCAGCAACTTCAGCTACTTTTTTAGCAATCAGATCCTTGGTTTCATCCGTTGAATCATCCAATACCTGGATATCGAATTTATCCCTCGGGTAATCAAAATTTGCAGCTGCTTCAATGATTCGGTCCGCAACATACATCTCGTTGTACATCGGTAACTGAACCGTCACGGTTCGTGCTGTTTCCGGATTGTAAACCGGTTTTACTTCCAGTGCTTTGCGCTTGCGGCTTCTTGCATAGGCAATAGACAATGAAAGCTGCAACAAAGAATAGATAAATACTAAAACCAAACAAGCTCCGTAAATAACCAATACCGCTTTAGCTGTAAAGTGAGACCAGTAATTTTCTTTTCCGTTCCAGGTTCCCCAGTCAAACATCCAGGTAACTTTCGTGGACGTTTTGAACGGATTTTTCTTATCCATTTGGTACTCGCTCGTATGATCCGAGTCGATCTTAATTAAAAAGTTTTCCTGCTTGTATTTTTTATCCGCAACAGACAAGTTGAAAAGAGATGTATCGATCTGTGTATTCAACTCAACATCCTTGAATAAAAACTTTCCGTTTTCATCCGTAATGGCTTGATAAGTCTTACCTGTTTCCTTGTTGATCAATTGCACCGGAACATCTTCGGAAGGCCCCTTTGTCCTGTAGTCCTGATAGTAACCCGAGACATCGCGTTTGATCTGTCCGAATGCGGAAAATGTGAATGCCGCACAAAATAAAACAAGTAGTGACCTTGTCATAAATTCTCTTTGTTAATGAATCAACATCCAATGCCACCTATGCATTGGAATTTTTAGGGCACAAAGATAGTTTTTATTCTAACTTCCTGTGTCCAACCGGCATCAGTTTAATCATTTATCGGAAATATTCTTCTGTTGCCCTGTATTTACTAAAGATTATGATTTTATTATCTGTTGAATTATAGGTTTTTAGAATGATTCGCACCTGTATTTTTGGGGTGTAAATGATTCATTGAGTGCCCGTGAATGCCGTAATTATTCTTGCTTATTTTCTGCTCCGCTTGTTGGCTTCTGTTTTGTTGTTTTCGATCCTCCTGATCGGGATTCAATACCTGACAACAACCATTTATGATTTTGAAGAACCGGCACCATTCTCCGGCAAAAAGTGGTTGAATCCTTATCAATCGGTGGGAAAGGAACGGATCAAAGCAAATTTTCATGCCCATTCCTGCGCCTGGAAATCGCTGACATACGGAAAGAGTACGGCTGAAAGCCTGCGAAACGGGTACAAGGAAAAAGGATACGATATAGCAGCTGTTTCCAATTATTTTTCATTAGATACTACAGGAAAGCAAAACGATCCCTTGTATATTCCCGTCTATGAGCATGGATTGAATGTGTTTAAATCCCATTGCCTGGTGTTGAATCCTCAAAACATTTCGTACTGCGATTATTTCCTGTTTCAGTCCACTTCTCACCAGCAGAAAGTCATTGAACAAATCAAGGCACAAAAAGGAATTGTAGTGATTGCCCACCCGGAATTTAATCGTGGCAGAAGTCTCAACGATATGAAATACCTGCAGCATTATGACCTGGTGGAAGTGCTCAATCATTTCCGGATTTCGGATGCGCATTGGGATGCAGCTCTTTCGACCGGAAAATTGGCTTACCTGCTTGCAAATGATGATTCTCATAGCACGGATGCAGACGAAATGGGACGGGTTTGGACAGTGATTCTTTCCCCGGAAAAAACGAAGGATCAGGTGTTGAATTCCTTACTTCATGGAAAAGCATTCGGTGTTTACACGGAGTATAATGAGTGTGAAAATGATTTTGTGAGTTGCAACCTGAAAGGTGATGCTGTTTACGTGCGCTTTGCCCTTCCGGCAGATACGATTTTATTCATCGGGCAGGGTGGAAGAGTGAAGAAAAAAGTGGTGAAATCGGATCGTGCGGTTTATAAGCTAAAGCAAACAGATACTTACATCCGGGTGGTCGCCAAAAACAGCGAAAGTCGTATTTACCTGAATCCGATTGCGCGTTATGATGCAAGTGCAGGTAAAGCACTTTTGGCTTCAACGCAGCTCCCAAAAGAAAACAAGCTCCAAACATGGTTGTTCAGAGCTTGTGATCTTGGATTGCTATATTTTCCTTTGCGCGGAGTCTGGCTTTTATGGAGACCCAAAAAACGAAACCGCCGCTTCCGGAGGATTAATTTTTTAAAACGCCCAATTCTTTTCCAACCTTGATGAAAGCTGCAATTGCTTTGTCCAGGTCTTCCATGCTGTGAGCCGCGGAAATCTGTGTCCGGATGCGTGCAGCTCCTTTTGCTACAACAGGATAGAAGAATCCGATTGCATAAACGCCTTCCTGCAATAATTTATCTGCAAATTGCTGAGACAAGGAAGCATCGTACAACATGATCGGAACGATCGGGGAATCTCCCGGTTTGATGTCAAATCCTGCTGCAATGATTTTTTCTTTGAAGTATTTGGTATTGGCTTCCAACTTATCGCGAAGCTCCGTTGAACTTCCTAAAATGTCGAATACTTTGTTTGCTGCTCCAACGATAGCAGGTGCAAGCGAATTGGAGAACAAATACGGTCTTGAACGCTGACGCAACATTTCGATCACTTCTTTCTTTCCGGTTGTGTATCCACCCATTGCACCGCCAAGCGCTTTTCCTAAAGTTCCCGTGATAATATCTACGCGATCCATACAGTTGTGGTGTTCCGGAACTCCGCGGCCTGTTTTCCCGATAAATCCGGCACTGTGACATTCGTCTGTCATGACCAAAGCATCGTACTTGTCTGCCAGGTCACAAATCTCATTCATTTTTGCAATGTCGCCATCCATGGAGAAAACACCATCCGTAACGATGATCCGGTGGCGCTGAGCCTGAGCTTTTTTCAATTGCTCTTCCAAATCCGCCATGTCTGAATGCTTGTAACGGTAACGTGCAGCTTTACACAAACGGATTCCGTCGATGATAGAAGCATGGTTCAATTCATCTGAAATAATGGCATCTTCTTCTCCGAACAACGGTTCGAAAACACCTCCGTTCGCGTCAACTGCCGCA
>NZ_JASLCN010000457.1 GCF_030151805.1 Fluviicola sp. | reverse complement strand
TTAGGAATTAGGAATTAGGAATTAGGAATTAGGAATTAGGAATTAGGAATTAGGAATTAGGAATTTTTAATTTAGTCGTATCTTTGCACCATGGTAAAAATCCGGGATATTGAATTGGGCGAATTTCCGCTTCTTTTGGCCCCCATGGAAGATGTAAGTGATCCTCCTTTCAGAGCGTTATGTAAAAAACATGGAGCCGATTTGATGTACACTGAATTTATTTCTTCCGAGGGATTGATCCGGGATGCAATCAAGAGTCGTCAGAAACTCGATATTTTCGACTACGAAAAACCAATCGGGATTCAGATCTTTGGAGGTGATGAAGACGCCATGGCGATGTCTGCAAAAATCGTTGATGCTACCAATCCGGATTTATTGGATATTAACTTCGGTTGCCCGGTGAAAAAAGTGGTTTGTAAAGGAGCCGGAGCCGGGGTGTTGAAAGACGTCGATTTGATGGTTCGCCTGACAAAAGCCTGTATCAACTCAACCGGTTTACCGGTTACAGTGAAAACCCGTTTGGGTTGGGATGATTCGATGATTAATATCATGGAAGTAGCCGAACGTTTGCAGGATATCGGAGTGGAAGCGTTGTCGATTCACGGACGCACACGCGCTCAGATGTACAAAGGTGAAGCCGACTGGACGCGTATTGCAGAAGTAAAGAACAATCCACGAATCAAAATTCCGATTTTCGGAAACGGAGATATTGATTCACCTGAAAAAGCGGTGGAATATAAAAATCGCTACGGAGTTGACGGAATCATGATCGGTAGAGCAAGTATCGGTTACCCGTGGATTTTCAACGAGATCAAGCATTACATGGCAACCGGAGAACATCTGGCTCTTCCAAGTTTAAAAGACCGGGTAGATGCGGCGCGCGACCATTTGATGATGAGTGTGAAATGGAAAGGTGAACGTCTCGGAGTGGTGGAAATGAAACGCCATTACACCAATTACTTCAAAGGAATTGCACATTTCAAGGAATACAGAACCAAACTGGTTACGTCTTTTGATTTACAGGAAATCCTGGATATGCTCTCTTATTTGGAAGAGAATGCTGCAGAGTTTGTTTTCTCCAATCCAGTGTAGATTTTTCTCGGGATTCAAAATAATTTTGTCCTCCCCCTTTATCCCCCTCCAAAGGGGGAGATTTTAAAATCTCTTTTTATCAGAGATTAAGGTTCAAAAAAATATTGATATTAGTCAGGAAATCATTTCAAAAGAATGTTGATCTGGCTTCCCCCTTGGGAGGGGGAATGAGGGGGAGGAAAGATACTTATTGTACTATATAAGAATACTTCACCCGCACATGCTCAAAAGGAGCATAACGTGTTCCAGCCGTAAACGTCAGTTTTTTCGCCGCATTTTCAGCTTTCATGCGGGAGGGAGTGGATTTTATGGTGGATTGTTCCCCGATGATTTTTGTTCCGGTTACTTTCCCCTCACGATTGACAGACAATTCTACCACAACTGTTCCTTCAGCTGCATTTGGAATGGTAAATTTCTCCTCCGTGTTTAATAATTTACGACCCGAATCAACCAATGTTCCTGTAAGAACCTGAGAATCTGCCTGAAAGTAACTGAAAAGCGCAATCGCCAGTAGAAGTGTTTTTTTCATTGTTCAAGTTTACGAAATTTCTGCCCAATTCGGTTTGTCCTGGAGTCGTTTTATTGCTTCCATTCTCAGGAAAACGTGTTCCGGTTTTTCCAATCGGGGATCATCTGTTAAAAGCTCTCTTGCTTTTTCACGAGCCAGTGCAACAAGCGGGCCATCTTTTGCCAGATCCGCAATTTTCAAATCCAGGTTGCCGCTTTGCTGTGTTCCCATGATATCACCAGGTCCTCTGAGTTCCAAATCGACTTCTGAAATTTCAAATCCGTCGTTGGTGCGAACCATGGTGTGGATGCGTTTTTTGGTATCTGCCGAAAGTTTGTTTCCGGTCATGAGCAAGCAGTAGGATTGTTCCGCTCCACGACCAACACGACCTCGTAACTGATGCAATTGAGACAATCCGAAACGCTCGGAGCTTTCAATCACCATCACAGAAGCATTCGGAACGTTTACTCCAACTTCGATCACTGTTGTGGCAACCATGATCTGTGTTTTTCCTTCCACAAACTGCTGCATTTCGTAATCTTTCACTTCCGGTTTCATTTTTCCGTGCACAATGCTCACGCGGTAATCCGGTAACGGAAACGAACGACTGATGGCTTTATAACCATCCATCAGGTTGTTGTAATCGAGTGTTTCGGATTCCTGGATTAGGGGATAAACAATGTAAACCTGCCTTCCAAGCGCGATTTCCCTGCGAATGAAGCCGAAGACCAGGGAACGGTCTTTTTCGAAATGATGTTTGGTCGTAATGGGTTTTCTTCCCGGAGGAAGTTCGTCAATAACCGAAACATCCAGGTCACCGTAATAGGTCATTGCCAGCGTTCGTGGAATCGGAGTGGCGGTCATGACCAGAATATGTGGCGGAGAAGTGTTCTTCTTCCACAATCGCGAACGTTGTTCGACACCAAAACGGTGTTGTTCATCAATCACCACAATCCCCAGGTTCTTGAATTGAACAACATCTTCCAGAAGTGCATGCGTCCCGACTAAAATATGGGTTTCACCGTTCAGGAGGTTTTCGTGAATTTCTCTTCGCGCAGCTTTTTTGGTAGAACCGGTTAATAACGCAATTTTCACAGGTGTACCTTCCAGTAATTCCTGCAATCCGATAAAATGCTGATTGGCGAGAATTTCTGTCGGAGCCATCAAAGCTCCCTGCAATCCGGAACCGATTCCCATGAGTATTGTCAGTAAGGCTACAACTGTTTTTCCGCTTCCTACATCACCTTGTAACAACCGATTCATCTGAAATCCGGAGCCAATGTCGCGGCGGATTTCTCTCAAAACTTTTTTCTGGGCATTGGTCAGCGGAAACGGCAAATTGTTTTCGTAAAAATCGTGAAACAGCTGTCCCACGTCGGAAACAACCTGTCCGCTGCTTTTTTGAAGATTAATGGATTTGCGAAGAAGTAATTCTATTTGCAAATTCAGTAATTCTTCAAATTTGAACCGTGTTCTTGCCTTTTGAGCAAGTGAAACGTCGGCTGGCATATGAATGGCCCGGATAGCAGCTCCGAAATCAGGAAGTTTGAGTTCCCGGATAAACCGGGTTGGGAGCGTTTCCTCGAACCGGACTTTGCTTGTCAGATCCAGCAGGTTTTCAACCAGTTTTTGAATCCCTCTGGAATGCAATCCGGAGGAATTGAGTTTTTCAGTTGACGAATACACCGGTTGCCAACCCAAACTGGCTTCGGTTCCTGTATAAGGAGTTAATTCCGGATGAGAAATGTTCCAGGTGTTGACATACACTTTTGCTTTTCCAAAGACAACGTAATCGGTGTTCAGCTTCAGATTCGGAAGAATGTATTTGTATCCCTGGAACCAAACCAGGTCAATGATTCCTGTTGAGTCCTGGAATTTAACGTTCAATCTTTTCTGACGACCGCTTCCGGTTTCCTGAACTGAAATGATTTGTCCTTTCAACTGTACGAAACCGTCAATAAAAGGAACGTCCTTGATGAGATGGTATTTGGAACGGTCAATGTATCGAAACGGAAAATGATAAAGTAAATCATGATAGGTCACAATACCGATTTCATCTCTCAAAAGTTTGGCTCTTTGCGGACCAACGCCTTTCAGGAATTCGATGTGAGTTTGCAACCATTGGTTCATGTTGCGAATTTAATAAAAATCCGTGTGTTGGATTTCTGATCAGGCCGGAGTTTGGATCAAATCAAATTCCTGTAAATGATAAATGGAGCTCAGACGGGCGTCCGAACTCCATTCACTAATCAACCTAACCTAACCACCTAAATCAGTACAAAGTTAAATCTATTTTATAATTAAAAAAACAATTTTTAGTTAAAATTTTCTTAACACGTTTTTTTGTGATGAACGGTAAATTTGAGTTATTTTTTGAACGCTTTTAAACCTTCATCCAACCACTTTTTAAAGACTTCCGGATTTCCGTGATTTTGATAATCTGCAGATCCGTTCGAAAGTGTATTACCTTCCTTATCAAGCATCACATAATAAGGTTGAGCTGTAACCTGATAATCTTTAATTTGTTTGTACATCCACTTATCTCCGGTAGTTTTTAATGTTTTAAATCTTCCTGGAGTTAGTTCTACTGTAATTTGTTCCTCTTTTGGTAAATCGATTCGTTCGTCTACATGCAAAGAAGCAATTACCACATCACCTTTTAATTTATCAATAATGCCCGGTTCGCCCCAAACACTTTGTTCCATTTTCCGGCAGTTTACACAATTATGTCCAGTGAAATCAACGAACAGTGGTTTTCCAACTTTATCGGCATATGCTTTTGCTTTATCAAAATCGTGAAACACATAAATGTTTTGAGGCCCAAGTTCCATACCGTCAACAATCTCTAACGTTTCAGAACCGCTCGTGTTCCCTCCTGAGGAATTACCCACTCCAAAAGGACTTTCGCTGTAATTTAATGGAGGAGGGAAGGCACTGATAAGTTTTAACGGAGCTCCCCAAAGTCCGGGTATCATATATAATACAAATGCAAAGATGAATGTTCCCAAAAGTCCTCTTCCTACAGAAAGTTTTTCTATTTTACTGTCATGAGGGAATTGCAGCCAACCAAATAAATAGAAAGCAAGAACTGCGAAAATAGCAATCCAAATAGCTAAAAAGACTTCTCTTTCCAGGTAATGTGCCTGAACTGCCAGATCAGCATTTGATAAAAACTTGAATGCCAAAGCAAGCTCTAACAATCCAAGTACAACTTTAACGGTATTCAACCATCCACCGGATTTCGGTAAAGAATTCATCCAACCCGGAAATGCTGCAAAAATCGCAAAAGGCAAAGCCAAGGCTAAAGAAAATCCAAACATACCGACAATTGGAGCCATTCCTCCGGTAGTTGCAGCCTGGACAAGCAAACTTCCTACAATTGGTCCGGTACATGAAAAAGATACCAATGCAAGTGCAAGGGCCATGAAGAAAATTCCGATCAGTCCGCCTTTATCTGCACTTGAGTCGGCTTTGTTGACCCATTTACTTGGCATTCGAATTTCAAATGCTCCCATGAAAGAAACGGCAAAGACAATTAAAATCAGGAAGAAAATAATATTGAAAGTTGGATTGGTAGACATGTTGTTCAAAGAATCTGCACCAAATACTGCGGTGACAACAACACCCAAAAGAATGTAGATTACAATAATTGAAATACCGTAAATGATTGCGTTTTTGATACCGATTGCTTTGGTAGGGCTTCTTTTAGTGAAAAAGCTAACTGTCATTGGAATCATAGGAAACACACATGGTGTAAGAAGTGCTAAAAATCCGCTCCCGAAAGAAAGGAGAAAAATGGTCAAAACTGACATGTTTGCGATGTCATTCTTGTCTTGAGTTGATGCTGTTTTTGTCTTTTTATCAGTAGTATTTTTTTTAACATTCTGAGAGTGAGAATCAGCCGGTTGATCATCTTTTTTTGTTGGTGTTGTAACAGCAGCTGTTGTATTTTCATTTTCTGTCTCTAATGCTGAAGAGCTTGCGGTTTCACAGCCCTTAACCTTTACTTCGAATTTCCCTACATATTCCGTTAGACAATGGTTTTCATCACAAGGCTGGAAGGAGTAAGTTCCTTTCAGGACAAAATCTTTTTTAGACAGAATCTTGATTTTTTGTCTGAAAATTACTTTTCCTTCATGGTAGCTTAAATCTTCATCAGCCAAATCATCGTGTTTTTGAATCGGCTTAGGTTCTTTTACAGCACCGACCAACTGATAATTGGGAGATTTGTCCAGATTGAATCCCGTAGCCAGACCAAAAGTCCCTTTTGGCAATACAATTGAATTGATGTGCCAATGAGCTGCAATGTTTACTTCTGCAATGATTGTTGCTTCGCAATTTGCACCGGTTTCTACTCTAAATGTCCATTTTGCTTTATCCTCAGCGAATTCAAGTTGAGAGAATGATTGAAAAGAAAGAAATATTAAAAAAAGAAAAGAAAAATACTTTGAAATTCTCATTATGATAAGAGTTGTTACGGAATTGTTATAGTAAAATCAATGTCAACAGGCGGTAAGCACATCACTTCGTTACAGACCATAAAAGTCACATAGCCTTTGATGACTTCGCCTGATTTCGGTTTTGAAATTTTTCGGGTAAAAACCACTTCGTTTTTGAAGAAATCCAAAGCCGCTTCGAAATTTTCGTCGTATTCGTGAATGGCTTTCGGCTCTTTTACTTCGCCTTCAAACTTGATATTGGCATTTTCAGTAAATGTAAAACTGGTCGGAACCGGTCCGATGGTGTTGCTGATGTGCTGGCTGTATAAGTGCCAACCATCAGAAATAGTCGCTTTCATTTGAACTTCCTGAGTACCGGGATTGTATGAAAAATTCCATTTTACGCGATCCTGGGCAAACAGGGCGGTACCAAGCATCAGAAAAAGACATAAAGAAATCAGATTTCGCATGGGCTTTAGTTTGTTTACCCAAAGCTACGAAACGAAAACTGCTTGTCGATAATGAGTTTGTATACTTTTCTTGAAAAGCTAAAACTTTAATTCTACAATATGATCAATGGGAATCCACATTCCGCCTTTGAGACAAATGTACTTTTGGCCGGTAGCCCAAATGGTGGTATTGACTCTTTTCAGTCCTTCGTCGTCGTGAAAAATGATCCCTACTTTATGATGATAACCATTACCTAACCTGGTTGCTTCTTCTAATTTCGTACGAATGTCCGATTGTTGTTCGAATTCAACTGGGTGTTTGAAAGATAAGTCTTTCACTACTTCCTTTTCTACTGTAACTGGTTCCATTGTTTTGTGGGTTTAAAGAGTCTACAAACCGAAATTTAATGAAAAAATAATTTAAAAAACACATTTCGTGAAAAAAAAATATTACGCCTTATTTTGTGTTCTTGAAAGTTTGATAATCAGGTTGGTAGCTTTTTTTTGAGCGTGTTTTTCTGAAACAGCAATTCCCGGAATCCAGATGACTTCTTTACCGGATTTGAAAATAGGATAGCTGGTTCTCCATTGTTCCGGGATACCATGATCCTTGAGTAGTTTGTGAATAGTGCTTTTCCCGCCAGCGCCAATTTTCCGGATGGTATCGGATTTTTCAGCCGTACTTTGAATGATTGGTTCCGGGCATTTTTTTAAATCGATATAAGCTTCCCATTTAGAGAAAATGGAT
>NZ_JASLCN010000500.1 GCF_030151805.1 Fluviicola sp. | reverse complement strand
ATGCAGTAGTCAATTGTAATTCGCGACCTCCGTTTCCGGTTCCGTCCAAACGCGTGATGCGCGGAGTTTGTCCGTAAACTGAGTTTGCAATAGATCCTCCTAACTCAGGAGCAATTTTATGCGGAATTGCAGGAATTCCTACTAATGGTGAACCATCTGCATTGATACGAGAACGTAAATATGGTTTCTTTTGTCCATCCAAGAACTGTGCATCACTTGGATCGTAAGGCTTATAGCTGTTGTATCCGTAAGCTACTGCGATGAAGTAGTAAGTCTTGAAGTTCACCAAACGGCGATCTCCCTGAGCAAACAAATCTTCTGTTACACGGAACGTGTGCTTAATTCCAAGATCAGATCCTTTTACTTTTTCAACAGGGAAAGAATATCCTAACTCTTCATCAAATTCAAAGTTAATCAAGCGTTTTACCCCGTTTTTAATATCACATTGTGCTACCGGACGAGCTACTGACAAATTATCCAAATCCGTAATACCAATAGAAGCATCTTTCAACTGATAGATCTGGTATCCTTCAAAACGATAGAATTTATCGTAAATAATACCTCCTGTAGATGGATCAACGATGTTGATCTTATCTTCCTCGATGTATTTTTCTTTGTAGTTATTCGAGTTAACAGGGTTATCTAACATAATGATCAACTCATTACCCATTTCCTGGATCGTCATAACCGGAGCATTTGGTGGCTCCAAAATGCGGAAACAGTTATCAAACAACGCCTGAGCTTTCGTATCTGCTGTTTTCAACGAGTTTACAGAAGAAAAGATTTGTCCTTCGAAACTTCTTGCATAAACGATACCAACTGTAATGTTGTTAACCGCTCCCGGACGCAATGTAAATGGTCCTGCTGACTGTACGAAACGACGGTCACCTGAAGGGTTAGATGTAGAACCTAAACCACATGGTTCAAATTCTGACCAGTTAAATCCTGGGTTAGTTCCTGCAGTTGCCCAATGCAATGTATCAGAATCAGCCGGGAACATATAGTTTGTCGGAATAGAACCAACACATGGAGCTCCAGGGAAACCTGTTCCTCCGTAGTACAATTGGTCTCCAAACTGCCACAATCCCTGCATGTAGTTGTAGAATTGAGCTGCAGATCCCGGATCTGATTGTCCTGACGGTGCGTTTACACCCGTATAAATTGTAAAGTTACGCATTCCATAACGCTCGTTATCCACGATTGTATCTCCGTACCCAATACCCAAACCTTTGTAAACAATTCCTTTGTTTGCAAGAGCGTTTGCTACAGTTGGGATAACCCACTGACCAGTAGTTGAATTAAATACAGGTCCCGGGTTATCGATTCCGTCTGCATCCTGGTAAGGACCTTCAAAGAAGTCGATTCCGATTGCAGGAGGATTTGGTCCGAATCCAGGGCGTCCTGAGTTTGGCTCATCGTTCAAATCTCCGTTATACATGTAACTTAATCCACGTGTAACGTCACATCCTGCATAGTCATCATTGTAGTTACCTAAATCGGCATCGATGTACTGAGAGAAATAAGTGTCGTACAATGTTTGAGTACCACGGTTAATCAACTCGTAGTTATAGAACGTCATTTTGTTGATCTCGTCATCCGTAGCAAAAGCAAATGCCTGCGCGTGGATTTCCATTCCGATCGGTTCTCCCTGAGATTCTGTATGGATGTTTCCTTTATCGTTGAATACCCACCAGTGAGTCTCATCTCCGAATAATGATACACGACGGTCAGCACCACATTGGATGTCGTCACGTCCTAAGATGTCATCATACCAAGGGTAATCACCATCTAATGGTTCGTAAAGCATGTCATCATTGTTGTCATAGAACGGAGCCAGGAATTGATCCTGACCACGGCTAACATCCCCGTTACCCGGCCAGGCATTAATTTGAGCCATCGTCTCATTACTTGGTACCGGACAATCACCAGTAGTACATTCCATGTAAGTAACAAACATGATAACTCCTGCTTTGGTAATTGTAAAGATGTTGTCATACAACAAACATTGATCCGGGTCGATCGTACCAGCACCATAATCACGGCGAGCTGTATCTCCCTGCGGAACAGCAGGATTAAAATTCCCTGTTCCGAAATCAACTGATAATGGACCAGGCCAGAAGTCGTTTCCGTCCTGACGGAACTTAACTGCAGCTAATTTCAACTGACCGTTAACGTCCGTTCCCCCCATCCAAAGTGCTCCTGCATAAATTGTAGTTACAGCAGTTTCACTTCCTTTCTTTTTTGGAACTGTATATGTTGCAAGTCCATTAGCACGATCCAGGAACAAAAGTCCTCCCGTTTCTAACTGGCAACTAACATCATTAAAGTCCATCGTTAAACGATAATTCGCTGGGGCACAATTTGCTGCCTTCGCTGATACCGCGGGTTTCGGTTTTTCTCCCGACTTCCCACTTTTCCCAAAATCATGATTGTAAGCGCTGGCTTGACCAACGAAACACATCGTGAGTGCGAGTGATAAGTATTTAAATGTTCGTCTCATACTTTAATTTTTTTCTTTCTTAGAAATCAAACTTAACTCCTAAGCGAATTGTTCTTGGTGCACTAATATTAAACGGATTAGCCACTTTCATTGCATAATAGTCTCTGAAAGATTGCTCATCCAACTGGTTTTGAATAGAAGTCTGGTACTGAGCAGCAGCCAAATATCCATCATCATTCCAGTTACCTGTCGCTCTATAAACTCCAAGAACGTTCATTGTATTGAAAAGGTTGGTAACGCGAAGATAAACTTGCAAATATGTTGATTTCTTTTTACCGTCTTTTCCACCAAAATCAATTCCAAATGTTCGGTCTAATACAAGATCCAAACGGTATTGCCATGGCAAACGAGAACCGTTCACAGTTCCTGTAATACCTGATGAATTCGGTTGAATTAATGCATCACCCGTAACACCTGTCTGAGATGTATAAGGAGATCCTGAGTAAATGTTTGTAATCAAGTTCAAACCTGTATTTTCAAGGATTTTAGCATCACCGATCATTGGACCGTTGTAATCAGCACCTTCACCGTAACGGTAATCGAATGTGATTGCAAAGTTATGACGTTGGTCATACGAATAAGGGAATACACTTCTCAAGTTAGGCAAACCTGCTGTTTGAAGACCTGTTAACAAAGTCGCTGCAGATGTTGCATCCGAACCCGTTCCGTCAGCAAACTGCAAGGTATATGCAGCTGTCATACGAACATTCCCTGTTCTACGTAAGTCATAAGAAACCGTTAATCCTTTTACTGTACCAAAGTCACGGTTACCGTATGTACGGTACGTATTCGGGTAAGCTTCAAACACGTTCATCAACTGAACATTGTTACGTTGCTCACGGTAGAATGCCGAAATCTTCAAGGAAGAAGTCTTAGTCAATACCTGCTGGAATCCGATCTCGTAAT
>NZ_JASLCN010000442.1 GCF_030151805.1 Fluviicola sp. | reverse complement strand
TGCGTCTGACCGCGAATATATGGATGTGTATCTTACTGCAGAAAGGTGGAACGGAGATATACAAAACATGGAACCGCATAAATGCGATGACTTGAGTTGGTTTTCATTGACTGCTTTACCAGAAAACCTGCTATCTGAAGTGAAATTTGCCCTGGAAAAAATACAGCAAGGCATCTTTTTCAGCGAAGTAGGCTGGTAGTTTTAGTGGCCTTTTCTTTCAGCTTCAATTCTCCGGAAATATTAAACAAATCCCTGTTTTTCAGTATTATTGCGTATATTAGGTAGTAACGTAAAACTATTCACACCATGAAAAACATCTTTTCGGATGCGATAGAAATCGCTGATTTGGAAATGGCCGAAAAAGTGATTCAGGGAAACCTGGAAACTTTTTTGGCAGTGTTTGATTCCAGTCCTGCCTGTATGTCCATAACAACATTAGAAAGAAGGTATTTAAGGGTAAACAAACGTTTTGTAGAAATATATGGTTTTGAGGAAGCGGAAGTGGTTGGACGAAACGCGCGTGAACTAGGCATTCTGGATCCGATAGAACATGAACGGGTTTCCAGTATTATCCGGGAAAAAGGACGAATAAAAAATGAAACCATCAAATGCAAAGCGAAAGATGGAAGGGTGATTTATGCAATAAGTTCGATTGAAAATATGGAAATCAACGGGCAAAGATACCTGGTTTCATCTTTTTTGGACATCTCGCCGATTTTGCAGCAGCAGCAACTTATCGAGCAGCAAAATAAGGATATGCTGGAGAGTATCCGTTATGCCAAACTCATTCAGAAAGCAATATTTCCTTCAAAAGCACAATTGGATGCCATTCTTGCAGAATCCTTTGTACTGCTTAAACCAAAGAACATTGTAAGCGGGGATTTTTATTGGATCAAGGAACATCATGATAAGATTTTTATTGCTGCCTGTGATTGCACCGGACATGGTGTTCCGGGAGCATTTATCAGTATTATCGGGAACAATTTGTTGAGTAAATGCATTACAGATTATGGGCAAACAAATCCTGCTGATATATTAAATCAGTTGAACAATGAGTTTCAAAACGCGAATAAGAAAATCATTGACAGCAGTTATGAAATAAAAGATGGAATGGATATCGCGCTGTGCGTCATTGATAAATCAAAAATGACCATGGAATATGCCGGAGCTTATAATCCGATTTACCAGGTGAAAAACGGAACACTTATCAAGTTGGCGACGGATAAAATTCCGATTCACCTTTTTTCAAAAAACACGGATAAAAAATTTACGAGTTACCAGATAACGATTGAATCGGGCGATAGTTATTATCTTTTTAGCGATGGTTATGCAGACCAATTTGGCGGGGAAGAGGGGAAGAAATTCAATTACAGAAATTTCCAGGAATTAATCCTTTCGATCCAAAATCTGACCATGGCGGAGCAGCGAAAAGTGTTCAATGAAACAATCGAAGAATGGAAAATCAGATCCCATGAGGAGCAAACAGATGATATTTTAATCGTTGGTTTTAAAGTGCTGTGAAGAAGGAAAACGGTATGAGCCGTAATTCAAGTGTTTTTTCGTCATTTAAGTACGTGAATCACTTCCAAATTATTCGTTCCGAATCCTGGACAATCAACCGGTGAATAACTGCTTTTAGAGCTTGTTAGTTTGAAGTTCCTTTTCTTCAGAAAGGATTTTTGAGAGTGTGTAAGATTTTTATTTTTTACGACGAATAAATTTAAAAAGTCGACAAGTGTATTTAATTTCTCGACGAAGGTAAATATAAAATAAACGATTTACAACTTTATTATTCGTTAAATAGGTTATAATATAGCAGAGTTACTGCAACTTTAAGCGTATGAAGCCTCGACTCCTCAAAAGTGGGAGCAAAAGCACGGGTGTTTTTGCCCTTCCGAGCGTTCGTCTATTTTATGCATTCCTATTTATTTATGGGTTTTTCGCGCCAAATGCGTTTGCACAAACCCACCTTCCGGAATGCACGGCGACAGTTCCCTTTTTTAATCTGGACTTATCCGCCTCACCGGATATGTCATACACTACACCAGAAGTGGTACGCCAACCAGGCTGCTGCGGTGATGGAGATAACTATATTTCCTTTTATGTCATACTCAATCCGAATGTAGCTCAATTTGAAATTGTGGTCGCTCCGGGTTATGCTGATCCGGGAGGTTCCGGAAACTACAACATTATTTCAGGAGGCGATCTAACGACTCCAGGCTCATGCGGAGTACAAATTCCCGGAGGTTCGCCGATATGTATAACGGGTTCAGGTCCTCACAAAATCATTTACAGTAAGCCGGGAAAAAACAAGATTAAGTATATCTTCCGGCAAATACCGAAGCCCACATTCCCGGCAGATCAGTCGACGAGAATTGGTTGTTCACTTCCGCTAAGCATTTTCGGATTGAATAGCATTACGATTACTTCGATCAATTCATCCACGGGCAATACTACTCCGGGGGCATACAACTCCTTGTTGAGCTGTACCAATTGTAGTAATCCAAGTTTTAGTCCCGGTTTAGGCACTCCGAGTTGGATTGATTACAAAATTTGCGGAACACCTCAAGCGGCGGTTTGTGGAGTTTTTCAAAGTTGTGATACGGTACGTCTGTATACTTACGGTGCCTTAGCAGTGACTACTACTCCTAATCCGGCGACGTTCTGCCAGGGAGGAAGCGGTGTTTTGCTTACCGCTACCGCTACAGGTGGAAACGGGATATATACCTACCGATGGCGCAACAGTTCCGGAACAATTGTTTCTAATTCCAGCACCTATACTGCCACTGCGGCGGGAACGTATACCGCGGAAGTAACTGATGATTTGTCAACTGCTACGTGTCCGGATGCTTTTGTATCTGTTCCTGTTAATATAGCGACTACTCCGGTTGTAAATGCAGGTGCTGATCAAATTGTTTGTGCAACCAGACCTACGGTTCTGCTGCAGGCTACTTCTACTACCGGAAGTGGAGTTTGGTCGGGTGGAAGCGGTTCGTTTCAACCAAATGCATCTTCTTTGATTACTTCCTATACGCCGTCAGCAGCAGAAATCAACAATGGCAGCGTTACATTGGCGTTCACCTCAACAGGTGCGGGTGGTGGTTGTTTAAACAGCAGTGATCAAATGACAATTACGCTTTCTGATACGGTTGTTTCTCAACCGATGGCAGGCAATATTTCCTGCTATAATGGCTCAACGACTATTAATGCCGGGCAAGCGGGAGGTACTGCACCCTTTACTTATTTATGGAGCACCGGTTCTTCCGGAAATTCAATTTCGGTAACGGCCGGAACTTATTTACTGACCGTAACGGATCAATACGGGTGCTACGGTACAGCTTCGGTAACTGTTGCCCAGTCTGGGCCTTTAGCTTTGAATTTGTCGACTACAACAGCGAGTTCACCAACGTGTAACGGAACTGCTTCTGTTGCTATCAGTGGCGGAACGCCTCCCTATTCGATTTTATGGACAAACGGCCAGACAACAGCAACTGCGGGTTCCCTTTGTGAAGGGATTGTTAGTGTCACTGTTACCGATAGTCACGGATGTACCATCACTCAATCTGCTGTTGTCAATAATACTTTCTGCAATACTTTTGATGTGGGAATCAGCTCCAGTACCAATGTTAGTTGTCATGACGGACATGATGGTTCTGCAACCGTAAGCATTGTCAGTGGCGGAACGGCTCCGTTTTCCTACAGCTGGAATACATCTCCGGTACAAACAGGAACAACGGCGACTAATCTTGCATCCGGAACGTATAGTGTGACTGTCACAGACAATTCAGGTTGCCGGGATGTGGCTGCGATTACCATTCTACAACCTACTGTTATTACAAATACGGTAACACATGTGGATGTATCCACCATTGGTGGAAGTAATGGCTCTGCCATGGCAAATCCATTGGGAGGTACCCCGGGCTATGCTTATTTATGGACGCCGGGCGGACAAACAACACAAACTGCTACCAACTTGTCTTCAGCAGTAGGTGGTCTTACATATCAGGTTGCAATTACAGATGCCAATTCGTGTTTGCTGAACGACAGCGTTCACATCAACCAACCACCATGTAATGATTTCATTGCTTCCGTAAATGCAACAAAGGTAAGCTGTAATGGTTTGACGAATGGTGCGGCATCTTTGGTAATCGCGAATGGAACTTCACCGTTTTCAATCTCCTGGTCAAACGGGGTGCATAACACTATGAATATCAGTAACCTCTCATCGGGGAATTATACGGTAACGGTAACAGATTCCAAGAACTGCTCAACGTTCAGTAATTTTTCCATCACGCAGCCGGCCCCGCTTTCCATTTCATTAGTACCAACGAATGTTTCCTGTAACGGCGCAAACGATGGAACAATTGACCTGACAGTTAGCGGCGGGACATATCCATACACTTTTTCCTGGTCGTTGGGAGGAAATACCATTGCAAGTCATGAGGATCTGATACACTTATCTCCGGGAACCTATTCGGTCGTTGTTACCGATGCCAAAGGCTGCAATGTTTCCGGAAGCGTAGGAATCATGCAACCTGCTGCGATATCAACTACTTATACCTATACAGACAATCCATGTTATGGTAATTCACTTGGCTCTATTGATTTAACTGTGGCTGGTGGTTCTGTTCCTTATACTTATGCCTGGACAGGTCCTTCCGGTTTTACTGCAACTTCACAGGATTTATCCGGGTTAAACACGGGGCTTTATCAGATGACCGTAACGGATTTACATGGATGTTCAACTGTATTAACAGTAGATGTCTACATCAATCAGCCTGAAGTATTATCCGCCTCAACTTCGATGTCGCAACAAGTGGGTTGTGCCGGCGGAAGCGATGGTGCAATTGCACTTACGGTACAAGGTGGTACGGCTCCATATTCTTATGCGTGGACAGGTCCATCATCTTATTCATCAACAGTTGAAGATATTTCCGGATTGATTGCCGGGAACTACCAGGTAAACATAACCGATGTACACGGCTGTTCCGTTTCGGCTTCTGCCAGTGTTACAACGGTATTGGATACCGTTTCGCCTGTCATTTCCTGTACAACAGATAAAGCTGTGTTTACAAGTTCAACTGCATGTACATACACCGTTCCGAATTTATCCTGGA
Source organism: Fluviicola sp. (assembly GCF_030151805.1). GTDB lineage: Bacteria > Bacteroidota > Bacteroidia > Flavobacteriales_D > Crocinitomicaceae > Fluviicola. Next base: position 1,648 of record NZ_JASLCN010000442.1, on the reverse strand, counting down.
ATGCTGCAGCGACAGATAACTGTTTATCGGCAAGTTTAACTTATACTTTAAGTGGGGCTACAACGGGCACCGGAATCAACTTGCAGGGCATTGTGTTCAATCAAGGAGTTACTTCAGTGACGTGGGTGGCAACAGACGGACTCGGAAATGCAGATACCTGCGTGTTTCGTGTGACTGTTACCGATAATGTAAATCCGGTTATTACACAATGCGGTCCGTCGACACCTGCTTCCGTACAGGCCAATACCGGAGTGTGTACCTATACGCATTCAGGCACTGCCTGGGATGTTGCAGCCACAGATAATTGTGGTATTGATTCAGTGCGTTACAACTTATCCGGAGCAACAACGGGTTCCGGAACTTCTTTGGATGGCGTTGTTTTTAACCTCGGAATAACAAGCGTTACCTGGACAGTCAGTGATGCTGCCGGAAACTCGGTGGCTTGCTCCACCACAGTTACGGTAACTGACAATCAGTTACCGACTATCATATCCTGTGGAGGGAGTGGAACGCAAAATGTGTTGGCTGATACAGGTGTTTGTACGTATACGCATACCGGCACCGCCTGGGATGCAAGCGCTGCAGATAATTGTTCAGTAGTATCGGTCACTTATACACTGAGTGGTGCAACTACCGGCACAGGAACTACATTGAATGGTGTTGTTTTCAACCAGGGAACAACGTTGGTAACGTGGGAAGCTCAGGATGGAAGCGGAAATTTTTCAGTCTGTACATTTAATGTAATTGTTGGTGATAATCAAAGTCCGCTTATCAGCAATTGTTCAGCTATCGGCAATCAGATAGTGAACGCGAATACCGGGGTTTGTACTTATACCCTTAGCAGCAATAGCTGGAATGCAATTGCAACGGATAATTGTACTGTCAGTTCGCTGGCTTATAGTTTAAGCGGAGCAACGACAGGTACAGGAACTTCTCTCAATGGAGTTCAATTTAACCTGGGAGTAACTACCGTTACCTGGGTTGCAACGGATGCGGCAGGAAATAAAGCGAGTTGTACGTTTACTGTTACGGTAAATGATACGCAGCTTCCCGCAATCTTATCTTGTGGTGCAACCGGTAATCAATCGGTGGTTGCGGATGCCGGACAATGCACATACGCTCAGACTTCAAATGCATGGAATGCAAGTGCCAGTGACAACTGCTCTGTTGCTTCCGTGAACTATGTCCTTACAGGTGCTACATCGGGAACGGGAATCAGTCTTTCAGGTGTTGTATTCAATCACGGAACAACAACCGTTACCTGGACTGCTACAGATGGCTCCGGAAATACCTCTTCCTGTACATTCAATGTATTGGTAAGCGACAGCCAGTTACCAATGATCCTATCCTGTGGTGCAACCGGTAATCAATCAGTAGTTTCTGATGCCGGGCAATGTGCTTATACTCAAACTTCTACCACATGGAATGCGAGTGCAAGTGACAATTGTTCTGTTGCTTCTGTGAACTACGCTCTCACCGGAGCAACAACAGGAACAGGAACCAGTCTTTCAGGGGTTACTTTCAATCTCGGAACAACAACCGTAACCTGGACTGCCACAGACGGCTCAGGAAACTCTTCCTTCTGTACATTCGATGTAGTAGTGAGTGATAATCAGCTACCGACTATCGTATCTTGCGGAGCTGCCGG
>NZ_JASLCN010000083.1 GCF_030151805.1 Fluviicola sp. | reverse complement strand
AAAGGGGGCATTTTTGTTATCTTCGAAATCCTAATTCTGATGAGTGGTATTTAGCAGCGCAATATTCTTATTTTACTTTCTACCCTTTTTCCTGCTTGTTTATCACGTAGTGCCAAAAGCGATGAAGAATTGGGTAATCTTCATCTTTAGTATTCTGTTCTATACCTGGGGAGCACCGGTTTTTGTTTTTATGCTGCTTGGAACTTCGCTCCTGGACTTCCTTTTGGTTCGGACCATTTACCGCTCTGAAACGGTCAGGAAGAAACGAATACTTCTCATTCTCTCACTGACAGTTAATTTAGGTCTTTTGGCCTATTTTAAATATTCGAATTTCTTCATTGAAAACACCAACGTTTTTCTGAATAGTTTAGGGTTTAATCAAATTACCTGGACGAAGGTCATTATGCCAATTGGGATTTCGTTTTTCACCTTTGAATCGATCACGTATACGATGGATGTTTACAGGGGAAAACATGCTCCGCTGAAGAATCTGAAAGATTATTTATTGTATCTGCTGGCTTTCCCGAAATTGATTGCCGGACCAATTGTGCGTTTCCAGGAAATTGCAGATGAGGTGATCGAACGCAAGGAGAATATTGATGAAAAACTGATCGGGTTTTACCGCTTTTGCATCGGGTTGGGAAAAAAAGTACTGATCGCAAATGTAATGGCGGAGCAGGTACAGGAGATTTTTAAGGGCGATTTGGCTCAGATGAGTACTGCAACTGCATGGATCGGGATCCTGGCTTATACAATGCAGATTTACTTCGATTTTTCGGGATATTCGGATATGGCAATCGGATTGGGGAAAATCATGGGCTTCCATTTCCCGGAAAACTTCAACAGTCCCTACAGTTCGAAAAGTATTACCGAGTTTTGGCGTCGCTGGCACATGACATTGGGAAATTTCATGCGCGATTATTTGTACATACCGTTGGGCGGAAACCGCGTTTCGAGTAAGTACCGCCTGTATTTCAACCTGGCTTTGGTCTTCATTTTATCGGGTTTCTGGCACGGAGCTTCGTGGAATTTTATTATTTGGGGAGCTTTTCATGGAACTTTCCTGATTCTCGACCGGATTTTCCTCTTGAAAGTATTGAACAAAGTGGGGGCTCTTATTGCTATTCCGTTTACGTTTCTGGTCGTAATGATCGGCTGGGTGATTTTCAGCATTGAAGATATCGGGAAAATGGGCATGTATTTAGGAAAACTCTTTGAATTCAGTCCGGGAACAAACGTGGTGACCATTCCATCTTTTTGGCCTGTTTTAGTCATCGCATTACTGTTTGCATTCCTGCCTGCTTTGTCGGTTGGTCAGCGCATGCAGCAATTCGTGTTCGACAGAAACAAGTATTCCATGCGGGTTCATGGAACCTTTCTGTTGCTGGCAGTGATTTTATTCATAATCAGCTCCAGTGCAGTTATTTCATCCGGATTCAATCCGTTTATTTATTTCCGTTTTTAAGATGAAAGAATCGAAAAAATATAAACGTTTGAAGCAGTTCCTTTTCGGTACTGTAATCGCTTTGATGTTTCTCCCGATGATTCAGCACAAGTTTCGCTTTTTCGAAGAAACGCCGTTGAAAGGATCGTATCAATTGTCGGAAAAACCTCCATTAAACAAGGAAAGCTGGTTTTTAGGGAAATACCAGGAAAAACAGGAGTTATACATTTCGGAACACACAGGATTCCGGCCAGGATGGGTGCGCTTTTACAATCAATGGAATTATTCGCTTTTCAGCAAGGCGAATGCTGCAGGCGTGATTGTTGGGAAGGAAGGTTATTTGTATGAAGAGAATTATATCAAAGCGTACTACGGAACTGATTTTGTTGGTGAGAAGGAAGTTTCCGGAATGGTTCGGAAATTGAAGCGAATTCAGGATACCCTAGATCAGAAGGGAATTACGCTGGCCGTTATTTTGGCTCCCGGAAAAGCGAGTTATCTTCCGGAATTTGTCCCGGATCGCTATCATCAAACCCGAAAAAGAACCAATTACCAGGAATACAAAGATCAGTTTGAGAAGCATGCTATCCGGAATATCGACATGCATCAGTGGTTTGAGTCGATGAAAAACACGACCAAATATCCGTTGTTTTCGAAAACCGGGATTCACTGGACAGCTTACGGTCAGTCTCTGGCAGTTGATTCGATGACAAAATACGTTTCGAATGCCTGTCATTGCGATCTTCCCAGATATGTACTTGATAAAATCGTTCCCTCTTCAAAACCCTGGCTGGATGACGATGATATTGGCCGCGTGATGAATCTGATGGTTGAACTTCCTGAGTTGGAGTTGGCTTATCCTGAATTTCATCCGAGCCGGAAAGCAAAGAAAACAGATCCGAAAGTATTGGTGATCGCAGACAGTTTTTATTGGGGACCGTTTAATGCAAATGTTTCTCATTTCCTGTTTAAAGAAGGTGAATTCTGGTATTACAATGAACAGATTTACCCGGCAACATTCACAAAGGAAACATTGGTGAAGCATCAGAATCTGGATCGCAAGCTGAAAGAAAACAAAGTGGTGTTTATCCTGATCACGGATGCGAACCTGTACAAATTCGGTTTTGGATTTGTAGACATGGCTGCAAAGCAATACGGAATCCAATAATTTCCGCTGCATCTATGGGAAATTCAAGAATCACCTAAAATTCCGGGAAGCGACTTTAAACAAAAACAAGGAGCCCGTTTTGGCGAGACCCCTTGTTTGATTCAGGTAGCAGGTGGAAATTCTTATGTTGGTGTTAGTGAATGGCTACTGTTTTTCTTCCAGGACCGGAACTCCGGGAGTTGGCGATTCATAGTTTTCCGAGGCAATTTCTCCCTCTACAATGACATCTCCGGTTATTTCTTGTACGGGAAGTTCTCCTGTCTTTAGTTTGCATTTTGCTGCTTCTGCTTTTAAGGTCAGGACCAGTTTTTTTCCTTTTCCAAAGGATTTTAATTGTTGTTTGGAAAGCGTATCTGCAAGGTGATTTTTGGAAAGGTAAATCAGGTCAAACGTTTCATTTTTCAGATCTTTTTCCTGAACGATCAATTCGAAATTTCCCTTTTCATCCGTCAGCCCTTTTAAAATGGTCTTTCCGTTTTGTTGGATTTCTACCGGTGATTTTGCCAGGGGTAAACCCGTTTTTTCATCTTTAATCTGACCGCTGATGCTCATCGGAAATTTCAGCTTATTGAACGCTTTTTGTTTCACAACTGTTGCATCATCCGGAGCTGATTCACAAGAAGAGACTACCGGACCCAAAAAACCAAGTATACCCAGTAACGATAGCCCAACCCGATAGGAAGCACCTGACAATGCAACATGTGAAATTTTAGAACTGATTTGATTGTGATTGAATATGCCACAAACTTTTCCGGGATTTGCAGTAATAACCTGGCGAATTTCCTCATTTGTCTTCTGACGAAAATCACTGAGAACTTTTTCGCAGCTCTCACAGTAATAGCCTCCGTCACGCTGTTGCATTCGCTCGTGCGATTGCTTGCAGGGTAGTGACATGATCGGTTTGTTCATATTCTCGTAGTTTGATAAAGTGAAAGTAATCAGTTCATTG
>NZ_JASLCN010000434.1 GCF_030151805.1 Fluviicola sp. | reverse complement strand
GACCTGTTCGTCATCGAGGTTAAAAATGCGCGAAACGAGTGTTAAACGTCCTGTTCTTCTTGCTCCTCTGAGCACTACAATTTTACTTTCCTTGCATTTTTGGCGAAGAATCGGTTCTAAGGTTCTTTCAATCATATTGTACGATAAGTCGCATCTAAATTATGATTAACCGATAAATTCATTTGAAGATTGCGAAATATGAATAAACAATTGGTTGTTGGTTATTCCTTTTCTGTCAGAATTTCAAACTTTTGGAAGAATTTGCCTGCCCGGTCCGAATGCATGAATTTGTTTCCTCCGTAACAGATCAGTTCGTAACAAACCTCTCCGAATTGAATGAAACGTTTCCATTGATATCCTTTGATCGGATCCAAAACCAGACCTTCAATCACCACTGCGCCGGCATCGAGTGTCAACTCTTTCGTTTTCGCAAGTTCGTTCTCAACAAAATTGTAGCGGTTGTCATCGAGGTAATCTTCCGATTCGTGAATGATCAATTCGAAGGTATTTCCCTGCCCGAGCTCCTGGTAAATGTAATGTTTCTTGTTTGCGTCTTCCAGTTCGAGCGGTTTTCCGCCAAAAGTCATCCGAAAAGAATTTTCTTCGTCCGTAATTGCGTAGTTTTTCCAGGATTGAACCAATTTCTTTTGTTCCATCGTTGAATTGACATACGTTGCTTTGACTGACCGCACCTGAAATCCTTTTTGTTTCAGAAGCTGCAGCACGCCGTCGGAGCCATACAAATGCCCCGAACCGATCGCACAAAACACACTTTTCTTGCGAATCAGTGTATCCAACCCTTTTGCCATGATTTGATTCCGTTTGGTAATCAATTCTTCGTAGGCATCCGGAGCTCCTTTGAACTGGGATTTCAACATATTCGTGAGCGAAGCAATGTCGCCGTTCAGGTAGGTCTGAATAAACGCTTCTTTGGTAAAAAATAAGCCGTTGATTGCTGTTCGCGTGTTGAACAATTCGGGATTTTCCGCCAGTTTCATTTGATCCTGAACCGTTTCCAGCTGATAAAAACCTTTTCCTCCGCAATATCCGGCCTGCTGAAAATAGGCATCCAAAAACTGGGGCCTTCCATCTTCCGAACCGTAAACGGTCTGCGTTGCTTTTTTTGATCCTGCAAACGAACGTTTCTTGTCAAACAAATCAAAATTGAAGAGGTTCAAACGCACATCATACTGATCGTAAATCTGCATCACATCTGTTTCCAATACAATCGCATCGACACTTGCAAAAGCGGAATACAGGGAATCCGGAAAGTTGAATAACCGGGGATCGTTGGAGTGCATGCTTCCGAAGATATAACTCGGTTTTTTAGTTCCTTTTGCCTTGATTTCCCATAACAACTGGTAATCTTTCCCCGTTTCCTGCCCGTAGGACTGAAAGCACAGAAGAAAGAAAAACAAAAATACCCGTTTGTTCATGTGACTATCAAAACGCTAAAAGTGGTAAACTATTTGCTCAACGTACGTTAAACAATTCTAAAATTAACTAAAAAACAAGTCGGTCTACGTGATTTTCTCCAAAGGCGTATGGAATATAAGCCAATGAATCAATTGGTTTCGTTAAAATCAATGGTGTTGACTTTCCAAGGGAAATCGTTCCGTGTGTTTCGGACAGGCCCATCGCGTAAGCTGCATTAATCGTCAAGGCATTGAATGCTTCTTCCGGGGTGAGTTTCATTTTGACACAGGCCAATGAAAAAATCATCTGCATATTGTCGCAGGGTGTTGTTCCGGGATTGTAATCCGTTGCCAATGCAACCGGCAATCCTTCCCGGATAAATTTCCGCGCATTTCCGAACGGAATGCTGATAAAGTGAGAACATCCCGGCAAGAAAGTCGGCATACAGCCACTTCCTTTCAACACTTCGATGTCTTCATCGTTTGATTCTTCGAGATGATCTACCGACAAAGCTCCCAATTCCACAGCCGCTTTCACTCCACCCATAATAGAAAATTGGTTGACGTGCACTTTTGGAATTAGTCCGAGTTTTTTTCCTTCGCTTAAAATGTATTGCATCTCCTCTACCGAGAAGTAATTTCGCTCACAAAAAACATCGATGTAATCCGCCAAGCCTTCTTTCGCTATCAAGGGAAGCATTTCATGGACGATCAGATCAATGTATCCCTGGTGATTTTCCCTGAATTCTTTCGGGAAGGCGTGTGCGCCCAAAAATGTCGCTTTGATCGCAATTCCGGATTCTTGTTTCAGGCGTTTGATCACACGCAAAATTTTCAATTCCGCTTCCACAGACAAACCATAACCCGATTTGATCTCCAGAGCTCCGGTTCCGTTCGCCATCATTTTGTGAATTCGTTTCAGCGCTTCCCGGAAAAGCTCTTCTTCTGAAAGTTCACCCAATCTGCGTGCAGAATTGAGAATTCCACCACCTTTCAAAGCAATCTCTTCGTAAGTCAGGCCTTTGATCCGGTCTACAAATTCTTCTTCACGTGTTCGTGCGAACACCGTATGCGTATGCGGATCACAAAACGCAGGCATCACACTTTGTCCTTCTGCATCAATGATTTCAACTCCTCTCCAATCCGTGATTCCTTCCCATTCATCCATTGGACCGTAAGCTACAATCACTCCATCTTCCAGAGCCAGGTAGGCATTTTTGATGGTCGGGACAACGCTCATTGCTTCTCCGCTCAGAAATGCAGGAAATTCTTCTCCTGCCTGATAAAGTGTGTGGATATTTTTAATCAGAATTTTAGACATGACTCTCTTGTTTCAGAATCCAAAGTTAATACTTACTTACCAGGAATTATCACTGATTTAATTCCCGGGAATGGAAAATGGAATATTGAGGAGGAGGAGAACGGGAACTGGTGTTTAAAAGTTGAAGTGTCTATGCATTATATTTTAACATTTATCGCTATATCTATGCTTTATTCATGCTTTAAAGACGGGATATCTATACTTTATCCAGAGAATAAAGCGGGGGTATTTATGTTATCTCTATGCAGGATTCATC
>NZ_JASLCN010000399.1 GCF_030151805.1 Fluviicola sp. | reverse complement strand
GCCCGATACTCCTTGATCGTGTACTTTACACCTGAAATAGGTTCACCAGTATACGGAATGTGTGCTTTAATAGTGAATTCAATGGGGTTTTTCTTATCCAGTTTTTTACAGGAATAAAACGAAAGCAACACAGCTAATATGATTATTGCTCCACCACTATATTTCTTGTAACACATACTCCGTTCTTAATTAATTTCACCACATAAAAGCCCGGCTTTAGCAAATGCTGTACTTGTTCTTCTAAAGGTACGCGCTTTTTAAATACTTCTTTGCCTGAAAGATCCATTATCTGAATTTCTATCGGACCGGATTCAGTCCGTTCACCCCACCGGATAGAAAAAGACTGCCTGGACGGATTCGGGAAAATCGAAACCTGTTCGGAAAAATTCGCTCTTTCATACATTGCTTCATTTGTTTCTTCTGAATCGTTTCCTGAATCGGATCCCGGGTTGCTGTTTCCCATTGATTTTTCGCAGGCAATCTCCCCGATATACCCATGAAAATCCGATCCGTTTTTGATGTGCACACCCGGTGTGAAATGGATTTCATTCACCGCCTGTGCATCCACTATCGCATTGGCTTCCGAAACAAAATCGAGAAAATCTGTTTTCTGCGTGATATGATTTCCCAACAGGATCGCATCACCTGCTTCATAATCTACCCGATAGGAATAATTCGGACGAGCAAAGAAACCGATCCGTAGATTCTGCAGGAAAATGAAATCCGGCTCTGCCTCATCTACCACGAAATTCTTAATCACTCCTTTCACCGGAGCATCCATACCCGCATAGTTATCAGGATCTTTCCGGTTCCCAAGCAAATGCTCGGTATTTTCATCCCAACAAAACAAAGCATCAAAAACCGTATAATCGTAATGATTCCCGGGATAGCCCAAATGAGGATAGCCATAATAGTTGGAAGAGTGAATAATTGGATTGTTATAACTCACAGAATTTTCATTGTCGAACATTAGAAAATGTTCCTTAAAACTATAATTTGGATACCCATTAATCAAGCTACTGTTCAAATCTTTCACATCGTGTGTGAGAACAGTTGGAGTAAAAGAGTACAGGAGTTCTTTCTTAATATCCGGATTCCCCGTCAATTGTGCATTCAATTGGTTATTAATCTCAATGATCGGGTTTTGTTCAATAAAAATAATTCCCCCCGGAGCATTATCCAATACGATCGGATCTTTTGTTTTAGCTTCATACTTTGATTTCCAGGATTTAAACCATGGTTTGTGCTCACAATAAAACACCCGGTGAATCCCGTGTGTCAAAAATGAGGCCTCATACCTTCTGTTCGCAAAGGGGATCGGAGAGGAATTTTGTTTGAAAAATATCGCTCCTGTTTCGGTTGGATATGGAAAATGATCAGCAGAAAAATCTGAAAATTCATATTTTGGAGTAGAAGAACCATTGGAAATGGAAATCATGCGTTGAAATGATGGATACCCTAAACGATGACCATTTTTAGAATGATTAAAATATGTATGTTTTTCCAGATAGGAAGTACGGAAATCACTAGGTCCTTGGCCTGGAGCCGATCCTGACCCTGTTTCAGTATAAAAATAATGCAATAATTGTTCTGAGAGCGGTGCATTCAAAATATAGTGCAAAGCGTAGGTCTTATAATGATTTTCGAGTACTGATCCGATTACAGGCACATTAGACCATTGTTGATTGTAATCGTATTCCCACAAATACTCTACAGCATGCTGCATTCCCAAAGGAATATTCGCTCCACCATGTTCCCCATCATTGGAAATATACAACCTCGTATGTGGGTGCGGGCCATTTGCATACAAGTGTTTGTATTCCATCTTCTGCAAAGCCAAACGAGTTGCCAAAGAACCGGCACTGAAGCCCATGATAATATTTTCCTGGTATGAATCATTTTGAAATTTCTGATTGTTTACCAGGTTGATTAATTGCTCTAACAATTCTGCATTCTTTTCTATATAAGCATTGGGAGGAAAAAACTGGCAGACAATCACATCAAACCCTTCATCGTGCAAATTCTCAATCAATCCTTCCTGGTTAAACTGATTTGCTAATTGAGGAATGGACGCCGGCCAATTTTGATTATTATTAACGATTGCCTTATCTGTATGTGGTCCCCAACCCGCTACCATAATAAAAGGTTTTCGAAGCTTATTATCTGAGCAGGCATAATAGGTAGAGAATTTCAAATCAGGAGAATAAACAGATGAAGAAGTGTAATCATCTGGATAGAGGGTTTGATACCATTCAAAATGCTGATGCACATCGGATTTCGCAGCTTCCCGCTGGTTCATTTCAACCAGTTGATTCACCTGAACCTCTTTTCCATCTGAAAAATGAATAATAAACGATAGCTTTTGTTTCCCTGTCAGCCAATCACTGATATCGATGCTGGAGTTGAAGTACAATAACCTGGTTTCGTTTCTTCTTTTGACTTCCACAAAATCAATACTCCGGTTCGTGTTGGTGAAGAAGGTTTTTTTATTCAGTTCGAGGATGACGTTGTTATAGGCGAATGAATCCAGGAAAACGGATGCATACAACACTTCGTCTTCCATCAGATCATCGGAAAGAATCTTTCGATAAGGTTCATTTCCGGTACTGGTTCTGAATGCTTCTGAAATCGCGGGTTTCAGGGAATTAATCTTCAAATCGACCACGTAGAAGGGAATCCGCAACTGACCGGATTCATCCAGCGAATAGAAATGGTCGTAAACCGGAAAAAGTACCGAATCCCGGTGAAAATTCCGCGACATGTCCCACCAATTCATTAAACTGAACAAGCTCAAAATCCCCCTGCCGGAGCAATGAAGCGGCTGTTCTTTGTAGATCAGTTTATTGAACACGGAATCTTCCAGTTCAAGTGTGGCATTTCTGAAATACGGATTGGAGGAAGAGCTGAAATCTGTTTTAGAGAAGGCATATTCCATCATTTTTCTCGGATTCGAGAAAACCAGCGTATCTGCTTGTCCCCACCCATTCAAACCAATGAGCAGAAACATTCCTATCATGAACTTGCTCATCGGATTATGGTTTTACCTGTTGCTGCAACTGTAAAATCAATTCCTGCTGCAAACGAATCGTTTCCTGCTGTTGCTTCAACAATTCCTGTTGAGCATCCACTTGTTCTTTTACCTGGATCACGTAAAGTGTCAATTCTTCTACTTTTTCCATCAGCATCGTACTGCTTTGAGCAACATTGAGGCCTTTTTCCCGCATTTCATCAGCACCGGGCACATTTGGCAGGTGTTTATTCTGATTGATGTACTGTTTCAATTCGCACAAAGGCATTAAAGGGTAGGTTTCCTCAAAGACGTAATCCGCCCAGGAATTCAGGTTCACTTTTATCTCGCGGGCATATAACAAACCCGTATGATCCAGCTGCATAAGTTTGTAAGGGGCCACTGTGGGATTATTGCTCACCGTTTTGTCGATAATCAAAGGAGGTAATTCCGAATCTTTGCTTAGGCGAACCTGAAATTTGGCTTCGGGTTTTACGCCAACTCCTAAGCGCGGATCGGGCGAACAATTGGTATTCAGCAGAAACATCCGTTGCGGATTTGTGGAAGCCTGCCAATACGGAGCCGTATACAACACATTCCCGTTTATATCACTTGCACATGGAAGCTGAGCGGATTGTGTTTCTGCATAGATCAAACTTTTCAAATCGCCGCCGTTCTTTACTTTCCCGTTCGCATTGATCAATAGAATTCCGTCTCCTGCCAGGGTAGAATCTCCCAATGCTTTGATTTTTAAATCTCCTTCTTTGATGACGGTTGTTCCAACCAGGGTGGTTTCTCCGGCAACTTTCAAATCGTTTTTGATAGTGGCTTTTCCCATTACTTTCAGGTCGCTTTTGACCGTTGCCGTTTTGTTAACGACCAGCGAATCTTTCACTACGAGCATTGAATCGATTCTTGCGGA
>NZ_JASLCN010000349.1 GCF_030151805.1 Fluviicola sp. | reverse complement strand
ATTTATTGGGATTTGTGATTCGTTTTCATTGATTAATAACGGCCTTAAATGGTTTGCTTTGTTCGCTGATAAAATTTTAGCCGGACGTAATATTGCGGAATTACCACTGTTACGAGAAGTAGCATCAATCTTGATTTAAGATACCTTTTTGTCTCACACAAAAGAAAACTTTCTGTCTTTCACATGGCTTAGATGATTGAGATTATTAAATTTGCTTCCATGAAAAAACTATATAAATTTCTTTTAAATAAACTTCCGCGTCCTCTTTTGATCCGTTTGAGCTATGTTTTTAAAGTATTTGCTCCGCTTATTTACAAAGGAAATAATGTAGAATGCCCGGTTTGTGAAAGAAAATTTAAGAAGTTTTTGTCTTATGGTTCAGAGGTTTCGCACAGGGAAAATGTGCTTTGTCCGTACGATTTGACCCTGGAACGCCACCGTTTGATGTGGTTGTACCTGAAAAGAGAAAGCAATTTCTTTTCTGCAGATAAATTGAAAGTATTGCACATTGCACCGGAACAGTGTTTCCATAAGAAATTCAAGAATCAGAAAAACCTGGAATACTTAACCGGAGATCTACTTTCCCCGATTGCCGATCTGCATTTTGACCTACACCAAATTCCGTTGGAAGACAATCGTTTTGATGTGGTGTTCTGTAATCACGTGATGGAACACGTCGATGATGCGCTGAAATGCATGAAAGAATTACATCGGGTGATGGCACCGGGTGCGTGGGGAATTATGCAGGTTCCGCAAGATATTAATCGTACGGAAACCTATGAAGATTGGAGCATTACTTCTCCGGAAGAGCGCGAAAAACATTTCTGGCAAAAAGACCACGTACGGTTGTTTGGAATGGATTACCCGGATTGGTTAAGAAAAGCCGGATTCGAAGTGGAAATTGCGTTTGAAAAAAATCCGATTTCTCAAGAGGAAATTGACCGTTTCCGACTTGCTAAAACAGAAATTCTGTACATCGTTCGAAAAAAATAGTTTTTTCCTTCAAATCATAGTAACTTGAAAACCCGAAGCTATGATGTTGGATAAGCAAGTTTTTTTGATTCTGATTCCCGTTTTAATGGTTGGAATCAGGTGTTCTGATTCTCGGAAATCAACGATTTCATCCATTCCATCCCCAAAAGACAATCCGATCACCGAAGAGAAAATTGCTTTCGGTAAAAAACTCTTTTTTGATAACAGACTTTCAGCCGGGAACCAGGTCTCCTGTGCAACGTGTCATCAACCCGAAAAAGCGTTCACGGATGGTTTGCCTAAAAGTATTGGAGTAAACGGCCGAATGGCGATGAGAAATGCTCCGAGTATTCTGAACAGCGCTTATTTCAGCAGATATATGTATGACGGAGAAGTCAAAACGTTGGAAGAACAAGTTTTGGTTCCTCTGCAGGATCATCAGGAAATGGCGGGTTCGGTAAAAGAAATTCTCCAAAAACTTTCCCGCGACAAGAAATATCAAAAACTGGCAAAATCCATTTTCAACAGGGAATTGGATGCTTATGTCATTACCCGCGCAATCAGTTCCTATGAAAGATCACTGATCAGTCGAAACAGCCGTTTTGATCAGTATCAGGCCGGGAACAAGAATAGTCTGACTGCGGATGAAGTTGCCGGTTGGAAACTGTTTTCCGAAAAATTGTATTGCATTCAATGTCATTCCGGCCCGGATTTCACGAATTATTCGGTTGTCAGCAACGGACTTTATTCCGATTACGGATCCGACCAGGGAAGATACCGGATCAACGGAGTAGAGCAGGAGAAGGGAACATTCAAGGTTCCAGGTCTTCGGAACAGCTCACTTACAGCGCCGTATATGCACGACGGAAGTATGAAAACCCTGCGGGAAGTAATTCGTCATTATGCAAAAGGCGGAAAGAATTTTCCGAATAAATCTCCAATAATAAAACCGTTTTCATTGACAGATGTGGAAATTGGTCAATTGGAATCTTTTCTTGGATCACTTTCAGACACTTCGTTGGTGTATTGATTTTGGTTTTCGGATAGCTGTAATTCCTGCTATAACCCTCTGAAAACTGACTTTCCACACAATTTTATAAAATTGTGTGGAAAGTCAAGCCTTCCGGTTTTTGAGTAAGTCTGATTAAAAAATCTACTTAGTTGATAGAACTAATTGTGTTATTCGTCGAAAAACTGTTAAAAAAAGCCCCCTTTATTCTGTATTTGATAATAATTTGAAAAATATCACGTTACTTTAATTATACCCAATGCAAAAAAACATGCAAACCCAAAATCCAAATATACCATGGCAGTTAATGTCTATTTCCATCAGTCACCGGAACTTCTCCAGGAGGAGCAAGTATGGGTGATGCAAGCAAAGGCAGATCCGGCAAGATTTGAACCTTTGTATCGCAAGTATTATGATTCGATACTTCGCTATTTGAAACAACGCATGGAAGATCCCGAGCAGGCGCACGACATTGCTTCTCAGGTTTTTATCAAGGCGATTAAAAATTTGTCGAAGTATGAAGACCGCGGTGTACCATTCGGCTCCTGGCTTTATCGAATAGCTAAAAGCGAATTGTACCAATCCTACAGAGAAACACAGTCAAACAGAA
>NZ_JASLCN010000337.1 GCF_030151805.1 Fluviicola sp. | reverse complement strand
TCAAAGACAATTGGGATTTGAGCGTTGCACGTGCAACATCCATTACGCGCATGCTGAATGAGAAATATGCAGTTGCAGCAACGCGTATGACAGCTTCCGGTCGCGGAGAATATTTTCCGAAAGCATCTAACGAGACAGCAGAAGGAAAAGCAAAAAACCGCCGAACAGAGATCATTCTTTCACCGAAATTGGATGAGATCATGAATTTGTTGAATAGCTCCGGGAAATAAAAGACCTTAAAGAGGCAAGATTTAAAAAGTCAGGACACATTGATAATGGAAAATTGAAAAGCTTTTGAAGCAGAATCCTTTTCAATTTTCCATTTTAAATTCTCAATTTATCCCGGTTCTTTTCTCTTTCAGCACTAACTCTAATTATGCTTCTTTGATTTCTTCCTTCCCATCTGCATGCAAAGCAAAACGAGGTTTGGAACGATCATGAACCTGATCATAACGTTTCCACGGCCAGCCACCAAATTGCGTTTGATGGTAATCATCGAAAGCTTGTCGGATCTCTTCTTTCGTGTTCATGACAAAGGGTCCGTACTGCATCACTTGCTCCCCGATCGGTTTTCCCTGCAAAACAAAAATGCTGACTGCCGTATCATGTGAAATCAGTTCTGTTTCTACTGAAGGATCGAGGAAAAATCCCGAATAAGAATCGAATTGCTGTTCGTTGATCCCCAATTGATCTCCTTCATAGAAAAACACACTCCGGTTAATAGTTGCCGACGTTTTCGGCAACGTAATTTTCGCATGTGGTTCCATCTTGATGTTGACGATCAGAACTTCATTTTCGGCAGGAAAAGCCCATGAATCCGGTGGTGGAGCTACTGCTTGTTTTCCATTCCAGGTTCCGACAATTAACTCCACCAATACTTTATCGTGATCAAATTTCAGGTTCGGAATACTTTCACGCCACAGCATTTTGAAATGCGGTTCAACCATTTTGTCTTTTTTCGGCAAGTTGAGCCACACCTGGAACAATTCGAGCGGATTTTCTTCCGTTTGGGACAAAAGCGGAAACATTTCGGAATGCTGTACTCCTTTTCCGGCAGTCATCCACTGCACGTCCCCATTTCCGTAACGACCGGCTGCCCCCAGGGAATCGGCATGATCTACCATTCCTTTTCTTACAACGGTAATGGTTTCAAATCCTCGATGCGGATGCCCCGGAAAACCCGGAACTTTCTTTCCGTGGTACATTCTGAAGCCATCTTTTATAATAAAGTCATCTCCCATGTGCCGGCCCTTAAAATGTTCTGCATCCGGACCCATTTGCTCCGTTCCGGCAGGAAACTGATCTTCGTGATGCACACAAAACAAGAACGGATCTTGCGTTTCCCACTGAAAACCAAGCGGGAAATGTTGTTTAATCGGATTCATATCTTTTTCTTTCGTTTGTTCGGATTCTTCTTTGCCTGAAACCAGCCAGGGCAATGCAAAAAGGGCTGCGGATGCCGCAGATAAGCGCTGTACAAAATTTCTTCGTGTGAAATCTTTACTCATAATTCAAATTATTTACCCGGGTACTAATTTAATACATTGTTTTCAGAAAACCAATTTTCAAAAAGGCCAACCCGTGCTTCATTTTCACAAAAAATGATATCTTCATGACATGAAAAAAGGACTCATCTACTTTCTTTTACCGCTTCTGATTGCCTGTAATCAAACGGATGCAAAAAATGGTAAGAACACGACTGAAACCCCGGAAAAATTGGTCGAAACAACCAGTGAACCGGACAAGAAAGCTGAGAAAAAGGTTTTTGTTCCGTCAACTTACGATGATCCGGAACAGAAAGAGCGAATCAAAGATCATCTGATCGGGCTTCAACGACTCAATGATGCCGGAGTTTTTAATCAGATTCATCAAAAAGCACTGCCTGCACTCCCTTCTGAGCAGCAAACTTATTTTACGGCGAATCCACATTATTCCGTTTTGTCATCAAGCAAAGGCGATTTGTTTCACAATGGAAAAACGGACTATGCTTTTGTTGTTTATGACGAGAAAAACAACCGCTTTTCCATTTTAACCTATAACAAACTGAAAAATAAATACGCCGAATTGTACCGGGATCTCAAAGTTGAAAACGGTTTGGAAGACGCCAATTGCAATTACAGTCAGTTTGGAATGCTCGATTACATTTTAGCCGATGAATTCCTTTACCAGGAAGAGTACCTGATCAAAAAACCGGAAAGCTACCTGGAATATCCGACCTGCAAGATCGGCAACATGAAACAAAACACCGATTTGATTCTGAAAGAAGGCTGTTTTGCGAAAAAAGTCAATAAATCAAAACTTCCGGTTGTACTTTCTATTGCAAGCAGCAGCGTTTATAACAATTGGGAATGTCTGCAATATGAACCGGAAACAAACTCCTTCTGCATTATTTACGGACAGGCATTTGCTGACTAGTTGACACAGATTCAAATAATGAACTACAACAACAAAAAATTCAGACCTGTCAGCAATTCGGAAAATGGCGAAACATCTAAGGAAACCTTATTTCATTACTTCCAGAACGGTACCATTCTCACCTGTACTTATTCGGGTGGGCAAATTGTTCACGGTCATTTAATCGGACTTGTGGACGAAGACGGAAACATTGAACTGCGTTATCATCAGATCAACTATCAGGGTAAAATGATGACCGGAATTTGCCAATCCAAACCAGAAATCCTGGACGACGGAAGAATCCGCTTACACGAAACCTGGCAATGGACTTCGGGTGATTGTTCTGAAGGAACTTCCATCCTGGAAGAAGTCAGAAACGAATAAAAAACACCACTTTTGATAGTATCAAATGATAGTATCACAAATGAAATCTCCTTATGAAATAACATATCGGATTTTAACATTGATCAGT
This sequence comes from Fluviicola sp., assembly GCF_030151805.1. Lineage (GTDB taxonomy): Bacteria > Bacteroidota > Bacteroidia > Flavobacteriales_D > Crocinitomicaceae > Fluviicola. The sequence continues at coordinate 1,345 of NZ_JASLCN010000337.1, read as the reverse complement.
TCCATATCAGAAAAACTGGGACAAATCAATGCGAAATACCTGGACAAACCTTCGCCAAAGCTTCGAAAAGAGAATCGAATAAAAACAATACATTCTTCTCTTGTAATTGAAGGGAATACCTTGTCTATTGAACAAATCACAGCCCTTTTAGACAATAAAAGAATTATCGGTCCGGAAAAAGATATCCGGGAAGTCATGAACGCGAATAAGGTTTATGAAGAAATCAAATCGTTTAATCCGCATTCTTCCAAATCATTTCTTCAGGCTCATAAATTCTTGATGAGTGAATTGATCCAAAAACCGGGAACGTATCGTAGCAGCGGTGTTGGGATTGTTGCAGGGCAAAAAATTACTCATATGGCTCCGCCCGCTTCCAATGTTCCATATCTCATGAAGGATTTGTTTGCTTATCTCAAATCAGAAAAAGAGCTTTCTCTCATTAAAAGCTGTGTTTTTCACTATGAAATGGAATTTATTCACCCATTCCTCGATGGAAACGGAAGAATGGGAAGATTATGGCAAACCATTATTTTAATGGAGGAATATCCCATTTTCGAATTCATTCCATTCGAAAATATGATTCATCAAACGCAGGCAGATTACTACGCTGCACTCTCAAAAAGCGATAAACAAGGTCATTCTACGCCTTTTATTGAGTATATGCTCGATGTAATAAACCTTTCGCTGAATAATCTGTTAGACAAAACAGGGAATCAAATGAATACGGAAGATCGTCTGAAGTATTTTTCTGAAGTAACAAGCAAACAGTTTACCCGCAAAGATTACATGACGGTATTCAAAGAATTATCGACGGCAACTGCAAGCCGTGATCTAAAAGCCGGCGTAGACTTAAACTATTTCCAAAAAACCGGCGATAAAAAGAATACGCTTTATTCTATTATCATAAAGAAATAATTTACTCCTTCACTAACTTACGCGTTACAACAGAAGACTCCGATTGAATCAAGGCATAGTAAATTCCGGAAGGATATTGGCTCAAATCAATCGTGTTTGCACTCTGAAAACGATTGATTTGTTCACCATCGACAGAAAATACTTCAATGGAAAAAAGGGAATTCCCCGCATTTGAAGAAACATAAAACACACCGCTTCCCGGATTGGGACTCACGAGAATCTCCGAATCAATCGTCGTTTCCTCAATTCCGGCTGTATTATCCGCCAAACGAAGAATTGTTCCGTTCAAACCGCAGGTATATCCCACATGATTACTCGGAAAACAAACTCCCAGCTGGCGTGAAGATGAAGTTGTCTGCGTTGTCCACGAAGCACCCTGATTAACTGTTTTGTAAATCGTACTCGTGTTTGCAGTGATACTTCCTCCTAT
>NZ_JASLCN010000304.1 GCF_030151805.1 Fluviicola sp. | reverse complement strand
ACAAAGATGCATTCGTAGTGGCTTATTGTGATGGAAAACGCATTTCCCTGGCTGAGGCACGACAATTAGAAGAGCAAGGTTTGTGTAAACCGATGCGCCAGGATTCCATTGTAATGGAAGTGATTCAAAATACGATTGCGCAGCTTCCGGCAGATACGATTGCGAAATACAAAACCGAACCGAAAGTCAGTGATTACAACAAAGCTCCGGGAGCGGTTTCCGCTATTGCGATAGAAGAGATCAAAGGATTGTTCTATACGGTTCAGGTTGGAGTATACAATCGTCCGGCTACAAAAGAACAATTGCACGACATTGACCCGTTGGTAACACGTCGTTTGGAAAATGGACAGATCCGTTATTCCACGGGAACTTTCCGCTCGGTTGACGAAGCACGGCCTAAGAAGGCGGATGTGATTGAAAAAGGTGTTTCAGATGCGTTTATTACGGCATATTACAATGGCGAACGTATTTCCTTACAGGAAGCAAAGCGCCTGCTGGAAACAGAGGGAGAAGCCATTCTGTTTAAAGAGCAGGAATTACCGAAAGTTCAGGAGGTTCCGGTGAACGAGCAGGTAGCAAAGGAATATGCGAAAGAAAATCCGCGGGTAGAGAAGAAAGCCGTGAAAGAATACGTGCTTGTTTCGCAGGAGACTTACCCGGAATATCCGCGAAAACTGATGAATCAGCTGCGTGTTCAGGGAGATTTCTATTTTGACCAGTCAGATTTGAGAATTAAAACCCTGAAAGCCGAAACGTTGCCTAAATTGGTCAATAATGCGGTCGTTTTTGATACGTTGGTGAAAACTCCGGCAACGAAAGAGGAACTAAATGAACCGAATCAGAATTTGGTTGTAGGAGTATGGGACAAAAAGGAAATTCCGGGTTCGCTGGCAAACTGGATTCTTCGTTTGACACTTCCATATGAAGTAAAAACAAGCCCTTCTTCCATTGAAATTTCAATGACCGTGGACGGGGAAGAAGAGCGCAGGTTGCTGGAAACACAATTCAGAGCTCAGGGAGCGAGAATTAAATCGGAATAGTCTTCTTAAAATGTACTAACTTTGTAAAACAATTGAGAACAGATGCAAACACTTGAACAGAACGAAACAGAAGTTTTAGAGCTTTTGACAGACCAGAAGGATTTAGTTGTATTCAATGATGAGTTCAATACGTTCGATCATGTAATCGAATCATTGATCAAAGTATGCAAGCACGAAGTTGAACAAGCTGTTCAATGTACCTATATTGTTCATTTCAATGGAAAATGCCAGGTAAAAAGAGGTGAATACGAGAAATTGGAACCCATGTGTACGGCATTATTGGAAAGAGGTATAACAGCTGAAATTCAGTAAATTCGGACAAATCCTTTCGGTTCTTTTTCACAGAACTCAAAAAAAAGCAAAGAAATTGCTTGCAAAACCAAAAAAAGCACCTATCTTTGCACCCGCAATACGGTAGTAATACCAACGCGAAAAGGTCTCGTAGCTCATCTCGATAACTATCGGGAGAATAGAGCAAAAGGATTGAAATAGCAAGTTTCTCTTCACATTCGAAGATTGTTAAGAGTAAATATAACGGCCTCGTAGCTCAATTGAATAGAGCATCAGATTACGGCTCTGAAGGTTTCAGGTTTGACTCCTGACGAGGTCACAAAAAGAAAAAGCGAATTACGGTAGTAGTTCGCTTTTTCTTTTTGCCCTCAATACTCGCTCTCACACTCACACTTTTTTGTGTGCTTTTTCTTTTCAGTGTGAGTGTGAGGATTGAGTGTGGAAGTGATTTGTAGTAAATTGTGTATTTGAGATTCTATATTAGCTTTGTTAAAGTAGAAAGGAAACCTAAATTGCTAATTCACATTTGAAAATGATAGATCTAAGAAACATAAAAACCATTGATTTAACCAGTGCACGTTGTTTAAAAGAAGAAGTTACATATCAGTTCGAAGACACAATCACTAAGAAAAAACTTATTGCAAAATTCATAGCTGATTATCCAGATGAATCAGATAATTACTTGATCGCAGAGTTTAAGAAACTTGCACTGTTGTCTGCAGAACCAGAAATTGCCACAGTATATTTTTTAGCTTCGGGAAACTTCGGTACCGGAGATAAAAGCTGTTATGTAATGGACTTTATTGAGGGACAAAGCTTGGGAACTTTCCTTGAATCAAATACCAATGTTTCGTTAGAATTTGCGATTGATTTTTTATCACAGTTATCTCGAGGGATGGATAAAGCCCATCACTACGAGATAAGGCATGGTGATTTACATGAAGAAAACATATTGATTAATAATTTCGGTTATGTAAAACTAATCGACTTTTTGTGGTTGGGCAACCGTTCTGTATTTGAGGAAAGTGCAAATGAAGATTTCATTAATTTTAGACAAATAGTCAATTCTATAAATTATAAGTTGACTGATTCAGATAAGGGTAATTTCATTTTGATTAAAAATTATCTTAATTCAATTACAAGTTTTAGAAATGTAGCTAGTAATCTTTTGATTTTAAATGAAATATCATCGGAATTGGCTTTGCTTGGAGATGAATCAAAAGACATCTTAGCACAAATTATTGCCCCAATGACTGATGATCTGACTTTAAAGCATCTATGGTTAGAGAAAAATATTGACATTCCACAACAGTGCATTCCCGAATTGAATGACAAAGTCAAAGCACATATAGAAGCAGAAAAAAATGATAAGGTAAAACTTAAGTATTCTGATGAAGTGATTGTAAACATGGATGAAAGCATCAGAAATCAATTTGCTGTTAAATTACATGAATTGAAACAGGCTGGATTTATTGATTGGGATATTCAAATTGAAAATAAGGGAGTCAAATTTATTGGTCCGTATCAATTGGAGTATCACCTTAGTTTTACAATCAAATTGTTTCGGTGGAAGAAATTAAACGAGCAATTTCAATTCCTTCAATTACCAAACAGAAGTCTAACTGATTTGATCCTTGGTGAGTTAAAGTAATATCTGAACCTTAAGATATTCTTACTGGAATTTGTTCACTTAATCTAATCGAGCATTTTATCCAATGCACGTACTGGCGAATGATCTTTAATCCTGATGAGGTTACGAAAGGCTTACATTTTTGTAAGCCTTTTTTTATTGGGTAATTTGGGCTTCTTGATTAGACAGATTTGGATTTCTATTTGATTTATTCAATATAAATCATTTCATTTGATTCAACATTAACTACTATTCATATGAAGGAAGTTTTCACGGCCTTTAGCACCCTTCAAGGTTCAATCAGAGTCTATTTTATTTGTTTTTTTTTAATACTCCCTTTTTGGTTTGTAGATATTTTGTTGTTTTCA
>NZ_JASLCN010000075.1 GCF_030151805.1 Fluviicola sp. | reverse complement strand
GCTGATTCCACTCGGTTGAACTCCCGTAGGAATAATCGCATGGTGATCCGTTACTTTCTTATCGTCGAAAACGGTTTTGAGTTTTGGAATTGGTTTTGCAAGTACAGATTCCGTGAAACGCGAATAGTGGGTCATTCTTTTCATGATTCCTTCAATCTTCGGATGTAAATCCTCGCTCAGATAAGTCGTATCAACCCTTGGATAGGTAACCAATTTTTTCTCGTACAAACTCTGAATGATCTTCAAGGTTTCTTCTGCCGAGTTTCCGATTTTCTTATTGGATTCAACCTGCAGGGAAGTCAAATCAAACAACCGCGGATTTCCCTCTTTCCCTTCTTTTTGTTCGAAAGAAGTAATCTCAAAAGGATGCTCCAGCAAATATGCTAACCCTTTATCTGCTCTTTCCTGTGATTGAAGCCGGTCGATCGTTGCCGAAAATTCCGTTTCACGATACAGGGTTTTCAATTCCCAGTATTCATCTGAACGAAACGCTTCAATTTCTTTTTGCCGGGTTACGATCATCGCCAAAGTCGGAGTTTGTACCCTTCCTATCGACAATGTTGCTTTCCCCTGTCCGAACTTCTTCGTAAACAAACGGGTTGCATTCATTCCCAAAAGCCAATCACCGATTGCTCTTGCACTTCCTGCTGCGTATAGATTCTGATATTGTTCTCCGGTTCTCAAAGCCTGGAAACCTTCCCGGATAGCTTCTTCCGTCAGGGACGAAATCCACAAACGTTTCATCGGAGCCTTGCATTTCGCTTTGGAAAGTACCCAACGCTGGATCAATTCTCCTTCCTGCCCGGCATCGCCGCAGTTAATCACCTCATCACAGGCTGAAACCAGTTTTTCAATAACAGAGAACTGTTTCCGCACTCCTGAATCGTCGATGAGTTTGATTCCGAATTTTTCAGGAATGATCGGTAAGTCTTCCAATTTCCAATACTTCCATTTTTCGTGATAATCGTGCGGTTCTTTGAGTGTACAAAGATGCCCGAAAGTCCAGGTTACCCAATAACCGTTTCCTTCGTAGAAACCGTCATGGCGCTGTTTGGCACCAATCACTTCTGCAATGTCCCGGGCTACGGAGGGTTTTTCGGCAATACACAATATCATAACGTGCAAAGTTCACCTTTTTATAGGGAAAACACAAGTACTAACAACACCGAGATTTGAACAAAAAGACCAAGTTCTGAGTCCGCAAACAGAATTAGAAGGAAATCAATTGCTTGCTTTGAAACATTTTTCCTCCTGCACGACCTCTGAACAGGTAAATTCCTTCACTCAGCTTTTCACTGAATTGTAACGTATTTCCGGCTTGAGTAAATGAGATTTGTTTTCCCATTGCATCAAAAATGCCCAGCTCCTGAATTCCCAATTCAGGATTCAGTTCAAAAGTTCTCCCGGCTTTCTTCACAAAAAGTTTACTTGAAAGAAGGGATTCATCAACTGCTAAGTGTCCACAAATCGTTGTACTGAATGAAACCTGCTGTACGCTCAGGGTTGTTTCCTCGACATACGAATTTGCAGAACCTTGTTCTCCAAACAGAATCATGATCTGGTTTCCTTCAATCACCCCCGGATTCCAGCGATTCTTTAATTCCTGGGTTAAATTCGAATTCACTGCGTTCACCGCAGCGTAATCGTAACTGATCGGTGTATAAATCACAATCGCATGTCCGGCTGGAATTTGCTGCAACATATTCAACATTCCTGCCAATTGAGTTGAATCCGAATACTTGAAGAAGAAATAATATTCCACTCTTGGGCGCCCGTTAGCTTCATTATAGTTTCCGAAAGAATGATCCGGATTTGCACCGTTGTAATTTGTTCCCCACGCTGTGCAAGAACTTTGATCGAAGACTGCTACGTAAAATCCTGGTTCAGGAGTTACAAGTCCATATTCAACAACATGTTCATCCAGGGAAACAGAATTAAAAGGAGTTTCCGTATCATAGCAATTGACTGCCAAAGTTGATTGGGCATTGCAGAAATGAGTGATTGAAGCGCACAGAAACAACGACAACAACGAATGATTTAAGATCTTTTTCATAAGCTAAGTTTTAGTAGGTAACAACTATTTAAGATCAAGCCGTCAGTCAAATACAAAACCAACTTCTTAGTTCTTATTTGATCAAATGTACAATTTTAAATTAAATAGGAAAATTTTGGTCGCACAACACTATTCCAATAGCAAAAAAACTTAAGTAAATGAGAATAGTATTCAACAATAGAAAGAAGCAGATTTACCTCAAAATAGATCTAACTTCTTCTGAAACACCCTGAATTCCCGGTTTGCCATTTGGCAAATTGGCAAATTAAAAAAGAGATAATTATATCCGTGTATACTTTTTCACCACAAAACTCACCTCATGCTTTTCATCCTTCCCTTGCTCAAAAATCGTTTCCACATTCCATTCCGATTCATCAAAAGCGGGAAAAAAGGTTTCCGCACCATAAACATGATCCACATGTGTAATGAACATCTTGTCGATCATACCGAAATCCATTGCTTCCTTGTAAATCTGTCCTCCTCCGATAATAAAAACCGTTCTTTCTGTCTCGTTTTTATAATGTTTCAAGCATTCATCCAAAGAAGAAAACACCCATGCTCCGGGAGCTTCATAATCCGCATTCCGGGTCAATACTGCATTTTCCCGGTTGGGCAAGGGTCTGAATCTTTCCGGGATGGAATCATAATTCTTCCGGCCCGTTACCACGATATGTCCGCTTGTCGTTTCCTTAAAGAATTTCATATCGGCCGGTAAATGCCACATCAAATCGTTGTTTTTACCGATTCCGCGTTCGTTGTCCATTGCAACGATCAGTGCTGTTTTCATGGAATGACTTTATATTCTGTGGGTGAAATAAACACATACTTAGGCTGAGCAATAAACGCTTCGGGAACACGGGCTTTTTTCACCTCCGATTCGGTCTCAAAATAACCCACAACCCAATGGTATTCGCCATCAGCTCCAAGAACCTTATGCAGCAAAGCTTTGAATCCGGGCTCAATAACATCTGCGTTTTTATAAACTTCAACCGGGTATTCCTGTGCATAATATCCTTTCAATAATTTTGCGTAATAATTGGTAATTACCTCATCTTTATTCAACGGATATTCGCTTGTTCCTTTGGAATGTTCTTTAAACAAGCTTCGCGAATCAGCGAAAAACAAATCATACTTCGCTTTGGAATCCGCATCAAAGAAATCGGACCGGTAATTGGCATAACTGAACTCCGGCAAAATATAGAACGGTTTTACAACAGCTTCCTGGCGCGGATAAACCCAGGTAAACACCTGTTCCACATTCCCTAAAACCGTTTTTCCTGCTTTCTTCTCTACTCCCGCCATCAGGATCATTCCGCCATCTTTGTACCGGTCGCGCTGATTGGAAACGAAATTCCCAAGCGACCAGGCCGTCAGTTTCTTTTCTCCGCCAACTTCTTTCACTTCTACCGGTTGCAATACATGTGGGTGGCCACCGATTACCATGTCCGCACCGTTTTCATAACAGAATTTCTCCCAATTCTTTTGATAATCATTCGGAAGCGATTGGTATTCCGTTCCCCAATGCAAGGTACAAACAATCAGATCCGGCTTCATTT
>NZ_JASLCN010000302.1 GCF_030151805.1 Fluviicola sp. | reverse complement strand
ATTTATTTTTTTCTTCCCGATACCAATGAGATAAAACGTTCATTTTCTCGTATCTTAGAAGGAAGATATGAAACAAAATTTTTACAATTACCTTCAAAACAAAGCGCTGGTAAAAGCAGAACACCTGGCGCAGCTCACAGAGTTGGTTTCGGTAAAAGAATTCAAAAAAGATGCGTTTTTGCTTTCCCCCGGACAAATTTGTGAACGCGCTCTTTTCGTTGAAAAGGGACTTGTCCGGCTCTATTCAATAGGTCAAGACGGAAAGGAGCACATCGTACAGTTTGCTCCCGAAAACTGGTTCATAGGTGACCGTGAAAGTATTTATTTCAGACAACCTTCTACGTATTACATGGATGCAATAGAAGATAGCACCGTGATACTTTTCGACCAGCATTTTGTTGAAACGGCTTCAGAAATCAGCCCCGAATTCAGAATGTACAATGAATACCTGTTGCAAAATCACATCCGGCAATTACAAAACAGAATCAATCTGCTGATCGGATCAAGTGCCGAAAAGAGATACCTGGAATTTATCCGGCTTTACCCGGATCTGACACTTCGCGTGCCGCAATGGATGATTGCTTCTTATCTGGGAATTACCCCGGAAAGCCTGAGCCGGGTTCGGAAAGAACTGGCAAAAAGGAATTTCAAACCGCTTTGATTTCTTACCATACATCAATGTAGAAGCGAACCGATGACTCTAATTTTGTAGTATACATTTTAAAACAAAGCAAGATGATTACAAGAAATATAGAAGTCGTTGTTTCACCGGGAGCTCCGCATTATGTAGGTGACGGATTCCGGGTACATAATTTCATTCCGGGTTCCCGTAATTTGGATATGAAACGGATGGATCCTTTCATTTTGATGGATTACAATTCCAAATTTTATTTTCCTCCTTCAAATCAGCAAAGAGGTGTGGGAGTGCATCCGCATCGTGGTTTTGAAACCGTTACGATTGCATACAAAGGAAAAGTAGCACACCACGACAGCAGCGGTGGAGGTGGTGTCATTGCTGAAGGTGATGTTCAATGGATGACGGCGGCATCAGGCATTTTACATAAAGAATACCACGAAGAAAACTTCAGTAAAGCAGGAGGTGATTTTCAAATGGTGCAATTGTGGGTAAACCTGCCGGCGAAAGACAAAATGTCGAAACCGAAATATCAGAGTATTACGAATGCGCAAATGGCCAAATACACGTTGCCGGATAAGAACGGGATTGTTGAAGTAATTGCCGGAGATTACCAGGGAATGAAGGGAAGTGCGAGCACTTTTTCACCGCTTCACTTATTGAACGCCCGATTGAACAAAGGAGGAAAAGCCGGTTTTGAATTTCCTGAAAATTACAATACAGCCTTGCTGGTAATCGAAGGAAGCATCAGAGTAAATGGGAAAGAAATCGTTTCGACAGACCATTTGGCCTTGTTTGAAAACAACGGAACAGCATTCACAATTGAAGCAGCGGAAAATGCGGTTGTACTGATTTTGAGCGGGGAGCCGATCAACGAGCCGGTCGTTTCGCACGGACCATTCGTCATGAATTCCAAGCAGGAAATCATTCAGGCGATTGAAGATTATAACATGGGGAAATTCGGATATTTGGAAGACTGATGGAAAAGCAAATAGAGATCCGGAATAACGAAGAAAAAATGCAGTTCGAGTATTCCGAAAACGGAGAAGTGGCACGATTGGAGTATCGGTTTTACAAGAAAAATATAGCCATGATGCATACCGTTGTTCCTGAAACGATGAAAGGAAAAGGAATTGCTTCGGCATTGGCTGCAAAAGCTTTCGAGTATGCAAAAGAGAAAAAGAAACTGGTGATGGTTTATTGTCCTTTTGTAGCGGCATACGTGAAAAGACATCCTGAATTAAGAGATCAGATCGATAAGGAGTATCATCAGAATATGTAAGAGAAATCAATTTATTTCAAAACCCTTTGCAGCTTAATCCTTGCAAAGGGTTTTGAAATGATTCATCCGCGGAATCAGTGGGCTAAAAAACACGATCTAAATTACCGGATAATACATCCTCAATAATTCAAAGAAAGCCCGAATCCAAGTCCCATATCACTGTCGTAATGCGCACGGATTCCCATATATTTAGTCAGGATATAACGCAAATCAACCATGTATTCCAAATCCGTATTGACCATAAATCCTGCTCTCAAACGCTTTGAAATCGGGATATCTTCCCGCATTAACTGAAGCCGCACGTTTCCGTCGTGGTAAACTTCCGCCTGAAAAATGATGAGCATCGGCAAGGTAAAATTGAAACCGAGGCTAACAAGCGACCGGTTGTCTTTTGAGTTCTTCTGTCCGAAGATATTCTGTTCGTGTTCATCAATTCCCATTTTCCGGTAACGCCAGTCAAAGCCCACAAAAGGCATAAACCACTGCATTTTCCCGATGTATCTTCCCACGTGCGTTTCCGTTTCGTAACCATGCATGTTGTTGTAACCCAAACGCCATTCCGTTCCGATACTCCAGCGTGTATTCTGAATCATCGCCATTCCGTCATTTCCGTTGGTTGCGAAATCGTTTTCAGCCATAAAGTGAGGCATCCGGTCGTCGGCGAAAAGTTTTCGCTGAGCTAATTTCGGGTTGGTAATCAGCGGATTCGGGGCCTGATTTTCATAGGTGAAAATGCGTCCCATCCCGCTCATCATGTGATACAAAATATGACAATGGAAAAACCAATCACCTTCCACATTGGCGTTGAATTCCAGGGTATCTGTTTCCATGGGCATGATATCGACCACGTTTTTTAAAGGAGCATAATCTCCCTGTCCGTTTAGCAACCTGAAATCGTGACCGTGTAAATGCATCGGGTGCCGCATCATGGAACCGTTGTAGAGAATGATGCGTATATTTTCCCCTTTTTTGATCAAAATCCGGTCGGTTTCGGAAATAACCTTGTTGTCCATGCTCCAAACATAACGGTTCATGTTTCCGGTGAGTTCAAATCGAAGTTCTTTGACCGGAGCATCTTTCGGAAGATTTGTTTTAACCGGAGATTTCAACATGGAATAATTCAGGGTCACAATGTCCGACAAGGCATTCGAGTCGTATGGATTGTGTTTGTGAGAAACGGTGTCGTTTTCCGTTTTTGGGTTGGAACCTTTTTTCTTTTTCTTGATTTCTCCCGTGATTTCTGGATACATCACCACATTCATATCCATCTGATTCAAACTCATCTGCATGCCCATGTCGTCCAGGTTTCCATTCATCTTCATCATGCCGTTCATCATTTTCATCCCGTCGAAATACTTGAGTTTGGGCAGGGGAGAAGCCAATTGTTTCACTCCTGATCCGATGTAAAGCGATGTGGATTTTGTCCGGTCTTCGGCCGTTGCTAAGAACTCGAAGGAAGTATTGTCTTCCGGAATGGTGACAACGATGTCATAGGTTTCTGAAACGGCAATGATCAAACGATCTACTTCGATAGGTTCCACATCGTTTCCGTCATTGGCAACGACCGTGATTTTTCCTCCGGCATACGTCAGCCAGAAATAGCTGGAAGCTCCTCCGTTTGAAACGCGCAGCCTGACTTTGTCTCCGCCTTTGAATTGCGATAGCTGGCTTTCATTGTGCCCGTTAATGAGGAATTTATCGTAATACACATCGCTCACATCCATCGCCAGCATCCGTTTCCATTCATTGGTCACTTTCGTTTTAAAATAACCCAATTTGATGGCTTCGAAATAACTTTGTGTGGTGTTTTTCTTAATGGCAAACCAATCGGAAGCATTGTGCAGCATCCGGTGCACATTTTCCGGTTTGTAATCCGTCCATTCGCTGAGAATAACCGGAATTGCGGGCAAATCGTCAATACCTTTCCGGAAAGTCGGATCGTCGGTTCTTTTGTTGATGATGAAACTTCCATACATCCCGATTTGTTCCTGTAATTCGGTGTGACTGTGATACCAATGTGTTCCGTGCTGAATCAATGGAAAGCGATACACATACGTACTGTGCGGCTTAATAGGCATTTGTGTGAGGTTTGGAACCCCGTCTTCCCGGTTTGGAAGAAACAAGCCGTGCCAATGCAGCGAAGTTTCCTCATTCAGTTCATTGTAAACGTAAATTTCAGCCGTATCTCCTTCGGTAAAAGTGAGTGTAGGCATTGGAATCTGTCCGTTTACCGCAATGGCCCGTTTTTGCTTACCGGAGAAATTTACCAGCGTGTCGCGCACATGTAAATCATAGCGAACAACGCGTTGCGCAAAAAGTGCCTGGTTGATGGAAATCAGGATGAGCGTGAGGAGGAATATAAGTGTTTTAAAATTGTCCTTCAACTTCATGAATCTTTGTTTTATGCATTCAATGAGAATAACGTGAAGCCTGAGTTGAATCCTCAGACTTCACGAATAAATTGATAAGTATGCTGCTAAAAAGTGCTTTTACTTGATGGTTTCGACTGTTTTTCCACAGTTCATCATTTGTGCACCGTAATACGGATTTTTGATCGCACTTTCTTTGCTCAACCAATCGGCGCCTTTTCCGTCGTTGTACATCGGGCAATGTTGGAAGTAAACGGGAGTTGCCGGCTTGGAAACCTTGATCAGTTCATACATATTCGCGGACAATGATGCGAAATGCTCCCGTTGATGTGCAGGATCTTTTGTTCCCAAAATATGCTCTGTATCGGTTGTCAGATCTTTCATGACTTTCATCCATACGGCATGTTCTTCCGGGCTCAACTGATCCATTTTTACAGCTTTCAGCGCAGCAAGCAGGTTTTTTGCCTGCAGAGAAGCTGAACTTCCGTCCGTTTTCACCAAGGCATCTTTAACGGCAAAATAGCTGTTGAAAACCGCTTCCAGTTGATTGGTTTCCTGTTTTGAAACGTTCGTTTCCGGGGATTTATCTGTGGATTCGACTTTCGCATTGGCTGTTTTCGGTCTTGTATACTGGCAACATGCCGCCAATTTGTTGTAAGCATCGGCAGGAGCGAAGAACTTCTCGCTATCGTATCCGGCAAGGGCAATGCGTTTTAAAATTTCGTCGGAACTGGTTTTCACGCTGTCGTATTTGATCACAGCCATTTTAGTGGTCTGATTCCAATCTACTTTGGCGATCTTGTTTTTATTTCCGGCAGTTTCAATGTTTGTTTTGCACATGTCGCAGTTCCCGTAGATTTTCAGGGTTTGCGTTTTTTCATTCTTGATTTGAGCATTACAGCTTGTAAGCGAAATCAGTGCAAGTGAAAGTACGAATGATATTTTTCCAATTGTTTTCATGATAATTCTTTTGAATGTGATGATTTATCCGGAGCTCCGGACGCATGTTTTATTTCTTGTCGGCTGACAGGCATTTTTCAATTTACAGCCTGCCTGTAATCCCGATTCAATCATTGATATATAGTTTCCGGCATTCAAATCAGCTATTCGGAATGAATGATCCGGAGAAACTAGTAGTTGTCCATTTGATCTAAGATACAATAATTGAACAACACAAAAAACCGAATCACTGCTTGCGCGTGTCGGCT
>NZ_JASLCN010000288.1 GCF_030151805.1 Fluviicola sp. | reverse complement strand
CCTTCAATGCTCAATTCAGTAGGAGCATTATCCGTGCTCAGATTGTATCCGTTTTCGGCAGCTTCATTCTGAATAATTTCGGTGGAGTAGGACTTGATCAATTCAGACATTTTGATCGTCTTCTTTGATGACTCCATAATTTCTACATCCGGCTCTACCAAAGCAATGCTTTTGGATTTCAAATCAGGAATTGCGGGAATCAGTCTTGAACTTTTCTCCTTGTCGGTTTCGTTTTTTGGATTTGCGGAACTATTTTGAGCCGCCTTGAATGATTTCACGAAAGCACTGTCAGAAACAATGTCCGACATTCCATATAAATAATAGGCTGTAGAATCGAAAACCTGGGAACTGATGTTTCCGTCAGCTGAACGTTTTTTCTTGATCTTGTCGTATTTCGACCCGACATTTTTATCCGGTTCCGGTTTGTTCAGGCTGTCTGCCGGAATTTTTGCAATCGAATCATTGTAAGCTTTGTGTAAAACAAGTGCCTGTCCGTAATTGTGTTTGGAAAACGATTCCAGCGAAAACTGTTTGGTATTGGCAGCTGTTTCAACCATGCGGTCATAAATGGCCTGGATTTCCAAATCATTCGGGTTCGCAGAGCGGATATCGTAAATGTGTCTGAGTGCGATGGAAGAAAGTTCCAGTTTCTCCATCTTTTTCAGGATTGCATGAAGAGAAGCAATTTCACCCTCCTTGTGAAGTTTGGATTCAAAAGGTTTAGACATGGATGCTGATTTCGTTTGAGCAAGGGCAAGTAAGGTTTTCGCTTTCATTACTTTCAGATAATGAGAATCCGGGAATTCTTTCTCCAAAACGAAAATTGAGTAAAGTGCATTTGTCAGATCAAGAGATAGAATTGCATTTCTGATTGTTTCGAATCGAGCAATATTTCTGATTTCATAAAATCGGTCTTCTCCAAGCAAATCCGCTTTTCCGTTCCATCCGTTTCCTTTCTCCAAAACATCCAAAACCTGTTTTTTACGTTTTGAAATATTGGGATGAGAACTTTTGCTGTCGTTGTAATTTTCTTCAGCAGTGATCGGGAAACCTTCTTTCGGGAATTTGAAGGACGGAACATAAAATTCTTTCGAGTTGAAGAATGTTTCCGGAATTTTAACTTCATCAAAAGGAAGGTAAGAGTACATCAATACATCAAAAGTAGGCTCGATCAATGCTTCGTCATAACCTGCTTTCTTGTAAATTTCAATGGCGTCCGAATCGGCTTCCAACTCACGTTCTTTACTATACGTACTCAATTCGTAGTAATTGGGATTTTTCATCACTGTTTTTTGCTTGAAACGCTCCAATACGTGTTTCCGCTTGTAATGCGCAATTTCGTGAGCCAGCACATAAGCAATCTGAGCTTCCGAACTTACCTGGGAAACCAATCCGGTTGTAACGAAAATAATTCCCTGGTCGGTTGAAAAAGCATTTGTTTCATTCGATTTCAAGGTGTAAAAACGCAATTGATTGAACGTTTCTTTGTCGTCTTTCAACAGATTTTTTGCAATATCTCTCACATATTCTGAGATCGGATCGCCGAATACACATACTTCAGAATGAATGATTTCGTCAATCGAGGTATGAATTCCGGTATAGAATTTCCGTCTTAAACTCATTGCCAGATCAGGTCTGTCAACTTGAATATCGCGCTCGATTTTTTGATAGGTAGATAAGCTGAAATCTTCAGGAATACTGCCTTTTGAGCTTAAAGTTGTATAATCATTAAAATCTGTTTTGTTTTGAGCGAACAGGCTGTTAAAACCTGCAAAAATTAGGATGGAGGCTAGAATGAATGTTTTTTGTAACATAACCAGTATTTTAGGTAAGTGGGAGTAAAAGTAGTCAATCTGACAATATTTGATATGATTTGAATGATATTTCTGAATTTACCCACCACCCGGATTAAATTGAAAAGTCTCTGTTTACACGGGATTTGGAAGGATTTATGAACAATTGGAATGGTACTTCCGGTCACACAAATGTTTGCTGGTATCAAAAACTGTTCTTTTTCTTACTTTTGCTTTCCTTGCAAAATACTATGAAACAAAATTCCCTTTTTCGAAAAAAAACAGTTCAGGATATTCTTGCTTCAGCCCAACAAGGGGAAGCAGATGGGCATACTGCATTGGGAAAACATTTGAAGGTAAGAGATTTAGCAGCTTTTGGGATTGCTGCAATTATCGGTGCCGGAATCTTTTCTACGATCGGTGAGGCCAGTTCAAATGGCGGTCCGGCTGTGATTTTTCTATTTATTTTCACTGCAATTGCCTGTGGTTTTGCCGCTTTTGCCTATGCCGAATTCGCATCAATGGTTCCGGTTGCCGGCTCTGCTTACACCTATTCGTATGTTGCTTTCGGAGAAATTATTGCCTGGGTAATCGGTTGGGCGCTCATCATGGAATATGCCATCGGAAATATCACCGTTGCCATTAGCTGGAGTGATTATTTTACCGGAATGCTCGACGGAGTCGGAGTTCATCTCCCACAGTGGATTCAAACGGATTACCTGACCGCGCATAACGGTTATAACGAAGCATTGGCTTTGATGCAGGGAGGAAAAACCTTTGAAAACCTGGATCAGGGATTGCAGGCAGCTTACACGGCATGGAATACTTCACCGAATGTTTTCGGATTGCATTTGATTTTTGACCTTCCGGCATTATTCATTATTGTTTTGATTACTTGGTTGGTTTACCGCGGAATGAAAGAAAGCCGGAATGCCAGTAACGTGATGGTTGTCATCAAACTGGCTGTTATTTTATTGGTGATTGCGGTCGGGATTTTTTATGTAGATACTGAAAATTGGAGTCCGTTTGCTCCGAATGGCGTTTCCGGAATTCTGAAAGGAGTTTCCGCCGTGTTCTTTGCATACATCGGTTTTGATGCCATTTCGACCACTGCGGAAGAATGTGAGAACCCACAAAGAGATTTGCCTCGCGGGATGATGTGGGCAATTATTATCTGTACCATTTTGTATGTAATTATTTCGTTGATTTTAACCGGGTTGGTGAATTACAAAGTACTTGCGGTGGGAGATCCTTTAGCGTTCGTTTTCCGGGAAATTGATTTGAAATGGATGTCGGGAATTATTGCTGTTTCGGCAGTCATTGCGATGGCTTCTGTATTGTTGGTTTTTCAAATGGGGCAGCCGCGTATCTGGATGTCCATGAGTCGTGACGGGTTACTGCCGAAAAAATTCTCGAAAGTTCATCCGAAATACAAAACACCTTCTTTTGCAACGGTTGTGGTTGGTTTTGTGGTAGCGGTTCCGGCTTTGTTTATGAACCTGACCATGGTAACGGATTTATGCAGTATCGGAACCTTGTTTGCATTCGTATTGGTTTGCGGCGGAGTGCTCATTTTGCAAAATAAAACAGACATTCCGAGAGGGAAATTCAGAACGCCGTATGTGAATGGGAAATATGTACTGCCGTTCCTGGTTGTGGGAGGAATTGTGCTTGGCTTTACGGAATACAAAAACGAAATGGTCGGATTTTTATCCAATCGTTCGGAATTGAAAGAAACAAAGGATTTGATCGTTGATTTGAGCGAAGAGGAATCAGCTCAATTAAAGGCACATGTGATCCAAATTGATGAAGCCGGGCTTGCATTGGTGGGGTCGGATTTGTTGGCTTATTTTGAACAGGCCCCGAAGATTGATTTGCCAACTTCCCTGAAAGGAATCAAAAGCAATTCGAAGGATTCGTTGGTTTCTCAGCTAGATGAAGCAACAAAAAAGCGCCTGGTTCACTTTTTAGAAGGATACGATGAAAAAGGATTCAAACTGATGGATTCAGATTTGGAAAGTTATTACAATCAAGGACCGAAAATCTCCATCGAAACGGCGCTGAAACCAATCGGAATTTCCGGGAAAAGATTATACAATGCCGGATTCTCTCATTTTGCACATAAAATTCCGACCTGGATTTTTATCCTGTTTACGTTGTTTATTACCATCGTCACAATCCGGAAAAATCTGTCACTCATTCCTTTGCTGGGCTTGCTTTCCTGTTTGTATATGATGAGTCAGATTGAATTGCGGAACTGGATCGCGTTTGTAATCTGGCTGGTGATTGGTTTGGTGATCTATTTTGTGTATAGCCGGAAAAATTCAAAACTTGGCTTGAAAGTTTAATTGCTTCGAATTACACTTTTAATTGATAATCAATGAGTTGTTTTTTTGCTTTGTGACGCTAAACTTGAACCGAATCGCAATATGGCGAATGTGCGATTGAATCTTAAATTTGCTTATCAGGTATTCGGAATTATTGAATATATTCGATTGATTTTAAAATCATTGTATGAAAACTACTGCATACTTAACAGCCTTGTTGTTTCTGGCTCTTGCATTGAATGCGTGTAAGAAAAAGAAAGTAGATCCGGATAATGACGGAAGTTCGTATGCTTCAATGGAAGTGTACAGCGAAAGTGCAATGGGAGTAATCTACAACCAGGCAACGAACAGCGTTGCATACAACAAACCGGATGCAGACGGAACCTACAAAATCTATATTTCCAATTACGACGGAACGGGAGAAGTTGCCCTGACATATCCGGGGTGGGCCTCCAACAGGCATCAATGGGCAGAAGAATGGGATCCGACGGGACAATATTTATATTGTTATGTGGAGAAAACCGATTATGTTTCGGAAAGCGGACATACACGAATTCCGGAAGATGCAATTCCAGGTTACGGAGCTTACACGGATTTGTGGATCATTAAGCGGGATGGAAGTCAGGCATGGCAGATGACCAATTTTCCAAACGATTACAATCATGGAATCATTCATGGAGCCATTTCGAACGATGGAACCTTGTTTGCATGGACGGAACGTATTCAGGCTCCGGTATTCCTGGATTTGAACCTGGCGGCAGGGGCGTATGTTTTTAAAGTAGCTGATGTTTCCTGGAATCCGCAACCCGTTTTTTCGAATATTCGGACCTATCAGCCAAACGGAGAGCCTGCCGGAGGAGAAGTAGAAAGCATCAGTCCGGATAAGACTGATATTTTGATTTACAGCACGTTTGAATCACATAACCTGGTGTCAACACCCATTTACCGGATCGACCTGGCAAGCGGAAATACTACCAAACTCACAGAAGAAAGCTTTTCGCAAGCCCCGACTTATACACCGAACGGGCAAAAAATCGTTTATATGACCGGAAAAGATTGCGCGGTTTTTCCCGGACAATTACAAGGAGCAGATTGGTGGATCATGGATGCAAACGGAAGCAACAAAAAGCGTTTAACCTATATGAATCTGAAAAACCATCCGCAAAGTGTGAATAGTTATCGCCTGGCAGGAACCTTGTCTTTTGTCAATGATTCAACCTTTATCGGTGGAGTGATGACACAATCTTTGGGTTTGGTCGGATACAGTGCTTTGGTGAAATTTTGAATTGAAAATGGATAATGGACAATTGAAAAGACTCTGAATTGTAGTTATCTTTTTATAAATTATGTAATTCCTTTTGAATTTTCAATTCTCCATTTTCAATTACTCTTATCTTTGTAATCCAAAAAAATAGCTCAATAGCATGTTTGATAATCTTACCGATAAGTTTGAACGCGCCTTTAAAGTCTTAAAAGGACAAGGACAAATTACTGAAATTAACGTAGCAGAAACATTGAAAGAGGTTCGCAGAGCCTTGCTGGATGCCGATGTGAACTTTAAAACTGCCAAAGATTTCACCGTTCGTGTGAAAGACAAGGCAATGGGTCAGAATGTATTGACAGCTATTTCTCCAAGCCAGTTAATGATCAAGATTTGCCACGAAGAGTTGGTGGAATTGATGGGAGGAAATGAGAGCGAAATCCAGATTCAGGGAAATCCGGGAATCGTATTGATGTCAGGTCTTCAAGGTTCCGGTAAAACAACGTTCTCCGGAAAACTGGCGAATTACCTGAAAACAAAGAAAAACAAAAAGCCTTTATTGGTTGCCTGTGACGTTTACCGTCCAGCTGCGATCGACCAGTTGCATGTTCTTGGAGAGCAATTGGGAATTGAGGTTTTCTCCAATAAAGAGGAAAAAGATCCGGTTAAAATTGCTACTGCTGCGGTAAACTATGCGAAAAGCAACGGATTCAATGTCGTGATCGTCGATACTGCAGGTCGTTTGGCGGTAGATGAGGCGATGATGGACGAGATTGAGCGTGTGAAAAAAGCGTTGAATCCGACTGAGACTTTGTTCGTTGTGGATTCCATGACCGGACAAGATGCAGTAAATACAGCAAAAGCGTTTAACGAGCGAATCAATTTCGACGGAGTTGTATTGACGAAGTTGGATGGTGATACACGTGGTGGAGCTGCATTATCAATCAAAACAGTTGTAGACAAGCCGATCAAATTTGTCGGGACAGGGGAGAAGATGGATGCATTGGATGTATTCTATCCGAAACGAATGGCCGATCGTATTTTGGGAATGGGTGACGTGGTTTCCTTAGTGGAACGCGCTCAGGAACAATTTAACGAGGAAGAAGCAAGAAAGCTTCAGCGCAAAATTCAGAAAGATCAGTTCGATTTCAACGATTTCCTTGGGCAGATTCAGCAAATCAAAAAGATGGGTAACGTCAAAGATTTGATGGGAATGATTCCGGGAATGGGGAAAGCGGTAAAAGATGTAGATATCCAGGATGATGCTTTCAAACACATTGAAGCAATTATCTATTCCATGACTCCGAAAGAGCGTGCAAATCCGACTCTGATTAACGGACAGCGAAAAAACAGAATCGCTAAAGGATCGGGAACAAATATTCAGGAAGTGAACAAATTGCTGAAGCAGTTCGAGGATACGAAGAAAATGATGAAAATGATGAGTAATCCGAAGAACATGATGAGCATGATGAAGCAAATGAAAGGCATGAAGGGCGGAATGCCGGGGATGTAGGACAATTACGAATGCCGAATTACAAATTGAGAGATTCGGATTCATTTGGAACTTGTAATCAGGAACTCGTAATTAAATGATTGACTTCGAACTCACATCCGACGAACCTTATTCAAAGGAATTGCGAAATTCAGGAATCAACTCCTTTGTGGAGGCCTGTAATTTTGTTGCTAAACTTTCTTATGGCAGAAATGCAAACCGGGAAGATTTTGGATTGGTACTTTCAGAACAAAAAGGAACCTGTTCTTCGAAACATGCTTTGTTGGCAGAACTGGCTTTGGAAAACGGGCATCCTGAAATTGAACTGATTGCCGGAATCTTTTTAATGAATGGTGAAACACATGCCAAACTGAACGATTTCTTCGAAAATAAACCCTATACTTCATTACCCGAATGCCACTGCTACCTTCGCTTGAAAGGAGAACGTTTCGATTTTACAGATACTTCAGATGCACTGGAGCGAATCGCACCCAAATTGGTTCGGGAACAACGCATTGACCCAAATCAGGTCAGTGACTGGAAAATAGTGATTCACAAAGATTACTTGCAACGCTGGCTGAACCGGAATCCCGGAATTGGAATGACTCTGGAGAATATCTGGAAAGAGCGGGAAGAAGCAATCTCGATTTTGAGTAAATAACGTCCTGACTGGTTCTTGAAAATTGCACAGATTCGTAAAATTGCGAAATGACATTTTTGAAATCAAACAAACTGACCTTATGAAAAATCATCTTGTCAATTTGCAATATTACGAATTCTCACTGTTTATAAAGGGTTTGGAAGCTTTTTTTGACTTCTCATTAGAGACTCTTTAAGCCTCAATCCAATAATTTCTTCAAATCTTCTTTGGAACAAGCACCTGTCAATCGCTTACCTTCAATCCCATTTTTGTAAACAATAAAAGTTGGAAAAGCCCCCGCTTTTAATTCCTTCACCAATTCTGTCTGCGCACCACCATCAATTTTGATAATGGTATATCCTTCCTCACTTAATTCGTCCATGATCGGCGCCATTTTTTTGCAGGGCGGACACCATTCAGCACCGATATCAATTAATACCGTTCGATCTTTCGGAAGAGAGTTGAGAAAATCAGTTAAACTTATCTGTGCAACTTTTTCAGTGCCCTCTACCGGTAAATCCTCCAGGTTCCAGGCGTTGATTCCTCCTTCCAGGTTGATCACCGTTTTGAAACCTTCTTTGATAAGCCATTTCTGAGCTGCCGCGCTTCTCGATCCTGCTAAACAATAAATGTAAACAGGTTTTTCCTTGTCGAGAGAAGCGATTCGTTCACTGAACTGGTTGATATTATTCCAGTCGGCCTGAAAAGCTCCTGAAATGTGGCCTTGTCCGTACTCTCCGAAAGTTCGTACATCCAAAAGTTGAATTCCTCCCTGCCGAATGGAATCAGAAAAAGCTTTCGGATTCAAACTTGGTTTTTGTGAAAACGCAAAGTTGAAAAATGTTGAAAAAAATAATAATGTAAATTGCTTTGTGAAATATTTCATACATCTAACTGATTTTGAAACCCGTTTTAAGAATAGAAACAACGATTTAGTCTGCTATATATGCTTTTAGAAAACCAAAATGTTGCCTTAACGGTAAATGTAGAAAATGTTCATTTGGAATAATTGTAAAAAACTGTTAATTTCGATTCAGTTAATGTTAGGAATCTCAAATTCGATAGCTTATCAACACTTATACTCTATGTTTAGCCGATACTTGTTTTTGTTGATCTTCTTTACCACACTTACTTCTATAACAAAGGCTCAGGATGTTTGGTTACAAAACCATTTCTCTCCTAATTCAGGCTGTAGCT
The DNA here is from genome assembly GCF_030151805.1 of Fluviicola sp. Classification (GTDB taxonomy): domain Bacteria; phylum Bacteroidota; class Bacteroidia; order Flavobacteriales_D; family Crocinitomicaceae; genus Fluviicola. The sequence goes on along the minus strand of NZ_JASLCN010000288.1, from coordinate 3,805 downwards.
TGTCAAATACCGAAACAGTCACTGTTTTGATCAACAACAACTCCGGAGTGGTAATGCCTTCCAATACGATCCAGGTAAGTTATACCGTAGATGGTGGTAGTTTGACCAATCAGCTTTTATCTTCTAACCTGATGGCAGGCGCGTCATGGAATTTCAGCTTTACTGTAAAGGCAAATTTATCCACTTGCGGAGCACACATTCTCAAAGTCTGGGTAACACGTGCAGGAGATTTAAACCACTTGAATGATACGGTTCAATGGGCTGTTCAAAATGATTGTCCGATTGTTCCTGGGACGGTAACATCCGATATTACGGTTTGCCAGGGAGCGAATGCAGGAACACTTTCTCTTTCAGGCTGGTCTTACGGGACAATTACTTCCTGGGAGACTTCTACCAACGGAGGAGCAACCTGGAGTCCGGTTGCGAATACAACACCGTCACTTGCCTATAATAACGTTTCACAAAATACGCGCTACCATGTTTTAATTGACGGAGGTTTTTGTCCGGATGCTATTTCGGGATATGCCACAGTCACTTCTCAGCCTCCGGCTACTGCCGGAACGATTTCGGGAGCAGATTCGTTGTGTGAAAATGCAGCTTCGGGAGTACTGAATCTGACAGGAAATTCAATGGGAGTTTTGCAATGGGAATATTCCACGAATGCGGGAGGAACCTGGACGCCAATTACAAATACGACGACTACAAATAATTATACATCGCTTACATCATCGACCATTTACAGAGTGTTGGTGGATGGCGGCGTTTGTGCGGATGTGTATTCCGATACGGCATTGATTTACGTCGATCCTGTTTATCCTCAGACAGTGCTTGCCGGAAGTGATTCCTTGTGTATTACGAATGCATCGGGTTCTGTAAACGGAACTGGCACTTTCGGATCTGTTTTGGGTTGGGAATTCTCTACCGATAATGGTTCCACATGGAATTCAATTTCCAACACAACAGGAATATACAATTATTCCGGATTGACTCAAACAACTTTTTACCGCATGGTTACAGAAGGAGGTCAATGTCCGGATGTGATTTCAGATACTGCCATTATTTATGTTCAAGCACTTCCGGTTCGACCATCTTTGGGAGATTCGGATACTTTGTGCGAAAATGCAGTTACCGGAATTTTAAATCTTAGTGGAGCAAGCACTTCTATTTTGGGCTGGGAATCCTCCACTGACGGAGGAAATACCTGGAATCCGATTACCAATACAACAACTGCTTACGATTACAGTAGTCAAACAGTAACAACCATTTACAGAACTCATTTGGATGGTATTTTCTGTCCCGATTATTATTCGGATACGGCAATCATTCAATTGGATACTGTTCCGATTGCAGGAGTTTTGAATCAAAGTGGAACAGCGTGTGAAGGTACGTCGGAAGCACTTCATTTAGTGGGTTCTGTGGCTGATTCGCTGTCCTGGCAGTTTTCATCCGATAACGGAACGACCTGGCAAACAATTCCTGATTCGGATACCATCAACTATAACACGTTTGCAATCAACGGGAATGTCATGTTCCAGACAGTTGCCTTTTCGGGAGTATGCCCGCCGGATGTTTCAAATTCGGTAACGATCATTATGCTTCCGGCTCCGATAGCCAATGCGGGAAATGACACGTCGATCTATCTGGGAGAATCCATTACATTGAATGGTTCCGGAGGAATAACGGGAATCTGGATGCCCGGATCAACACTTTCCGATTCGACGATTACAAATCCGGTTGCAACACCATCCGTTTCGATACAGTATGCTTATTATGTTATCGATGCACAGGGGTGTGTTGGTGGAGACACGGTTTTGATCAAAGTACTGGATCCCATTCAGTTCAATATCCGCAATATTGTGACCGTTAATAATGATCAGATCAATGATACCTGGAATATCACCGGAGTTGAATTCTTTCCTATGACAGCTGTGAAAGTTTTTAATCAGTATGGAAAATTGCTGTATGAAAACGGAGACTACAAAAACGAATGGAAGGGAGACTACAAAGGGGCACAATTGCCTAACGGAACTTACTATTATGTAGTTCTGAAGGGAGGAACCGAGGAGGAATATAAAGGAACTATTACACTATTGGGGAATGAATAAAACACTACTACTTTTTGTTTGTTTGTGCTGGGGAAATCTATTTGGACAACAAGTTCCTTTTTACAATCATTATCTGATAAATCCGTTTGTCTACAATCCTGCATCTACGGGAGCAAGCGATTACGTGAATGCAAGTTTTGTCAGAAATCAGCGCTATTCCTCATTCGGATCAACGGCGGTTAATAATTATCTGACCGTTGAAGGACCCATTGCAAAAGGAAAAATGGGATTGGGATTGGTTGTTGCGCACCAAAACCAGGGAATCCAGCAGCAGCTGATGTCCAGTTTGAATTACAGTTATAAACTGAAGATCAATGAAGATCAGAATATCCGTTTCGGTGTTTCGGCAGGAGTGTTGGATAACCGGATCAATTATGATCAGATCAATGCGCAGGATATCAATGATCCTTATCTTACCGGTTTAAGGCCAACTGCTCCGGTTTTCGATATGAATGTTGGGTTGATGTACAACTGGAAGGATTTGAGAATCGGTATTTCAGTTCCGCAGATAATCGGCGGAAAAGTAAAATATGCCCGTGAAAAGAGCAGAGGGTATTATCAATTGGAAAGGCATTACATGATGTCATTGGAATATGATTTTCACGCAGGTGAAAAATTCATTATCCGGCCAAATGCGATTTTGAGATACATGCCCCATGTTCCGTTTCAATACGATGTTAGTTTAATGGGGCTTTACAACAATATGCTTTGGGCTTCTGCAACCTATAAATCAGATTATGCGGTTCAGTTCAATGCCGGAGTCCGGGTTCTGGATTTTTTGCGTGTCGGTTATAGCTATGAATTACTGATTGGTTCCATGAAAACATACAATACCGGTATGAATCACGAGATTTTCCTTGGTTTTTCTTTCAAGGGAAAAAGAGAAAAAGAAATTCAGATCGTGGAGAAAGAAGTGAGAGTGGTGGATGAACTGGCGTTGAGACAAAGAGACTCTGTTCAGAAGTTGAAAAACGAACTGGAAGATAAACTGAAGAAAATGCTGGAGGATCAGGCTCGCAAAGACAGATTGCAGAGAGAAAAAGACTCACTTTCAAACATTGCGAAAGTAACTCCGGTTGATACGGTTAAACCTAAAAATGATGTTCCGGAAGTCATTCCGGTTGCGAAAGGATATCACTTTGTGAATCTCGATAAAAGCGAATCTCCGGATGGGTTTTATGTAATCACAGGGGTTTTCTCTAACAGGCAGAATGCTGACCAGGTACTTGCCAAAAGCCTGGGTGAATATCCGAATACTTATTTAGTCGTTAATGAAGCAAATAACTATTTCTATGTTGTAATTCTTTATTCATTGGATCAAGAACTTGCCACAACAACATTTAAAGAGTATAAAACGAAGAAAAAACAAAAGGTGTGGATTTTGAATTATAAAAAAAGTTAAATTTCAGGCAACCCTTTGTTAAAAAACAAGTCAATATAATTGAACTAGAACTCTATGACTATGAAAAAAACTACTGCTTTCAGATCAATCTGCGATATTGTTCTGCCGTTTATGTTCGTTCTGGGTTTCTCAACGTTGTCGTTGGCTCAATTTCCAGGTTGTCCTAATATTGATGCAGGACCGGATCAAGTCTTGCCATGCTCGACCCCGTGTACGAATTTAACCGCAATACCATTTCACACTGGTGCAACAACAACCTACACAGTTAGTGCAATTCCGCATACACCGCCGATTGCCT
>NZ_JASLCN010000257.1 GCF_030151805.1 Fluviicola sp. | reverse complement strand
CCAAAGCCGATGCTTCGATGTCGTATTTGTCGTTCTTATCCTGAATTGCTCTGTCTAATACTGCGTTGATCTCTGCAATTAAAGCCAATTCAACAGAATCTTTTTTCTTTCCGTGAGAAACATAGTATGGATCCGGAGCTACACCACGCTTATAACGGTGCTCAGCCTGGTTGTGCATTTGAATCCCACCAGGAATAACTGAATCATTCGGGTTGTGATTTGCTGCTGATACACGTTGGTAACGCACACGCTCGAAAGCATTCAGATATTCTTTCATTCCGTGAACATCGTACATTACCTGTTGGTTCTTCTGCTCAACAGCTCCGTCGTTGTTCAATACTTTTGTTTGGAATACATTTCCACGGAACGGACGGAACTCATCAAAATCTTCAGAACTTAAAGGACGGTAAACATCCATTACCCACTCAGAAACGTTTCCTGCCATGTGGTATAAACCGTAATCATTCGGCCAGAAAGACTCAACAGGAGCAGTTACATCGGCACCGTCATTCAAACGTCCTGCAACCCCCATGTAATCCCCTTTTCCTCTCACGAAGTTAGCACGGATAATACCTGTGAATTCTTTGTTGTCCTGACGAACGAAGTGGCCATTCCAAGGATATTGACGACGTTCTGTAATTACTTCTGTTCCTTCAGACAAGTTTCCGATCAAACCAAGTGCTGCAAATTCCCATTCTGCTTCAGTTGGGAGACGGTATCTCGGAAGAAGGATTCCATCTTCCATTCGTACGATACGCTCGCCTAATTTCTTACCGTCTCTGTGAGTCGGATCTGTATCTTTTAATTTTCTACCTCCTTTTTCAGGATCCTGTTCGAACTGCCCCATCAAGTAAGCATCAGTATCGAATGTTTCTGCATCTGCTGCATCAATATCCCATCCCAAAACTCCTTCACGGATCAAAATGTATTCGTTAACACGGTCAGTACGCCATTTACAGAAGTCAGTTGCCTGCAACCAGGAAACTCCAACTACAGGATAATCTCTGTAGGCAGGGTGACGTAAGTAATAATCGACGTATTTATCCATGAATGCCAATGGACTTCTCCAGGCAAGCGTATCCGGTAATGCATTTTTATAAACCATTCCGTACTTCTCATAGGATCTTCTCAACCAGTACAGGTATTCTAACCAGTGGAAGTTTGTAACTTCCGTTTGATCCATGTAAAAGGATGAAACAGTCACACGTGCAGGGCGGTTGTTATAATCGAACATGACATCTTGTTCAACCATACCCATTGTAAACGTACCACCTTCAACCAAAATAAGCCCCGGACCAGTTTCCTGATCTACGAATGGAACTTTTTGAAAGCCTCCGTGGTTTACATTGTTGTAATCCCATCCTGTTGATGAGGAGGAATCTCGGCTACACGAAGCTATTGCAACACCTGCAACCGCTAAGATAAATAAACGCAACATTTTCATATGCTTGGTTTGTTTTTTCATTTTTTGGGACACCAAAGTTAAGTTTATAAACGGATTATCAACAAAAGGTTACAAAAAATATTTAGAATGAAGGACAGGAAATTGTTTTGAAGGTTTTCACCGGACCTTTACATTTTGTAAAGATTCCCAGGGAAACTTCATGTGAACCACCCGAAACTCCATTGTTTAATCTTGAGACAGTAACATCATAGCTATATCCGATTCTGAATGACGGCGTTTGAACTCCGATAGTCAGGATAAAGGCATCTCTGTTTCTGAACCATACACCGGCATTGAAAGCCCCGTATTTAATATAGGTACCAATATTGATTTCCTGGAAACCTTGTTGATATTGGTAGATGATGTTTGGCATGATGGACGTGGTGTTCTGGTATTTTGATTTTCCACCCAGTGGAATCTCAGCTCCCATATGACCTGTAAATCGCATAGGCATCGGAGAGTTTCCGATGATTACGGATTCATTCGGCATGTTTAAGTGGTGAACAGCTGCTCCGAAAAAGAAGTGCTTTGAATAACCCACGAAACCTGCAGATGCATCAAAAAAACCTCTGGATCCACCTCTGCGTAAATCACCTGTTTGGTAGATGAAACCTCTTCTTGGGTCAATCTGATCTCCGAAAGTCAGTTTGTCCCAATCCAGAAACTTTTGGTACCAGGCAGCGCGAACACCGAATAACATCGCAAATTTTCTGTTTACTTTTAAGTGGTAAGAGTAAACCAGACCGAGCATAGATGTGTTGATCGTTCCCTGACCTTGCATATCGTGAGTGGCTAAAACGCCGATTCCTCCTGAGATGTTTTTGAAGTATTGGTCATAGGATGCGCTATAGGTTACGTAATTCCCCGAAAGGCTTGGCCATTCGTTTCGATAGTTCATAGCAAAACGGGCACAACCGTTCGATCCGGCAAATGCTGGGTTCAGGTACAGAGGGTTTGCGTAAAACTGCGTAAATGTCGGATCCTGCGCATAAATTTGAGATGTGCCTAAAAGGCATCCAACAAACGCTAATAGTTTAATATTTCTCATTCGGTTAAGAATATTTTCAAGCTAATTGTAGCATTGGTTTGCCAATGTTACGAAAAATAAATACAATGGTTACAACTAAATCGCCGAAACACAAAAATAAAAAAAGAATTCATACGTTTGATTGAACATTCATCTAGTTTTCGAATTTTGTACCATGAAAAACGACAAAACACAAGCAAGTTACATTTTTAACAAATTTTATAAGCTCGTTCTTTTCCTTCTGATAGGTCATTTATCTGTTGCTCAGGATGTTTCGGTTGAAATTGAATGGTTAAAACCCCGGGAGCTCACTGTAAATGGTGTTCAAATGACGGTTCCTTTTGTTTTGGGAGAGGATTTTGAAAATCAGCTTCCTGTTTATTCATTTCAGCAAAAGTTCAAATCCGGGCAGTACCAGGTTCAGATTTTGGACATCCGGACAGAGGCGCTTAGTCAGTATGAAATAACTTACCTGAATACGGTCAAAGTACCGGTTCCTAAAACAGCACAAATCGAGGCGAAAATTTCAAAATCAAAAAATGAGCAGTTTCTGAAGTCCAAGTGTATTCCATATTTCCAAACTTCAGCTGGATTTCAAAAGATTACTTCGTATAAAATCAGAATCACCCAGGGAGGTGTTGTGGCAAGTACAAACCAACTGAAGAGTTATGCTGCAAATTCTGTTTTGAACAGTGGTTCCTGGTACAAAATTTCTGTTCTGAATGACGGAATTTACCAGCTTAACAGGAGTTTCTTCAAAAGCATGGGAGTCGATGTGGATCATTTGGATCCTAAAACGATTAACCTGTATGGAAATGCGGACGGAAGACTTTCTGAGTTGAACAGTGATCCTTATATGGATGACTTGAAAAAAAATGCGATTCAGTTTGTCGGAAACTCGGATACGGCATTTACGGAAGATGAATACTTTTTGTTCTTTGGAGCGGGACCCAACCGCTGGAGTCGGAATTCAGGAACAAATTTCAACCGCAATATGCATATTTATAGTTCGGTGAATACTTATTTTATCCGGATAGATGCTTCTGAAATTCCTTTGCGGATTCAGAATCTTCCGGAGACTACTTTGCCGGTTACAAACAATGTGAATTCCTATACGTTTTACGATATCCACGAAAATGAATCAGTGAACCTGGTTGAAGGAGGACAGCGTTGGTATGGAGAACAATTTGATGCAACACTGACTCAGACGTTTAAATTCAATGTTCCGAATGTGGATCTGAACACGCCTATAGAAACGGAATATGCAGTTGCATCCAATTCGAATTCTGCCGGGAATAGCTTCCGGGTTGTGTACAATGGAATTCAGGTCAATAATGAACCTTTGAACTCGACTGGCGCGGATTACATCCGAAATGCTGCCGGCTTTACATTCACTCCGATTGCTCCCTCTATTGATCTTGTCTTTACCCTGAACAGGGTGAGCCCGTCTGTAAAAGCATATCTCGATTTTATCAAAATTGTTGGTAGAAGAAGTCTGGTGTTTTACGGGAATTCAATGCTGTTCAGAGATGTGAACTCCGTTGGAGCCGGAAATGTGAGTTTGTTCTCAATACAGGGAATGAATACAACCCATCGTGTTTGGGATGTTTCCTCTAAAACAAACCCGCAATTAATCGAGGGAAATCTGACCGGAAACACCTTTACTTTCAGACAAAGTACGGACACGCTGAGAGAATTCCTGGTTTTTAACGGAACTGTTTTCGCTCAACCTACATTTATCAAACAGGTGGAAAACCAGGATTTACATAGTTTGGGGCAATATGATTATATCATTGTCAGCCCGAAACAATTTATCAACCAGGCAACCCGTTTGGGGAACCTGCATGAAAATACCGGTTTGACGACCGTTGTGGTAGATATCGACCAGGTTTACAACGAGTTCTCTTCCGGGAACAAGGATGCAACGGCGATCAGACGTTTTGTGAAAATGTTCTACGACCGCGCGGCAGGAAATGTGGCTCAACAACCAAAGTTTTTGTGCTTGTTCGGAGATGCGACTTATGACCCTAAGGACAGAGTTGCGGGAAACAATTACATGATCCCGACTTACGAATATCTGAATTCGGAGAATCACATTGCCGCTTTGGTTTCAGATGACTATTTCGGACTTCTGGATAACAATGAATCAATCAGCGGTTTGGATTTAATGGATATCGGAGTGGGGCGTTTGCTGATCTCAAATACAACTCATGCACAAACTCAGGTCGATAAGATTGAACATTACATGAAGAACGGAATCAATTCTCCGATTTCTTCGAATGATCAGAATAGTTGCTGTATTGACGAGGCCGCGAATATGTTTGGTGATTGGCGCCAGGTGTACACCAATATTACGGACGACGAAGAAGGCGGAACGTTTATTACAGCGGATGCGGAACCGGCTTTCAACCAGGTGCAGTCAATGGCAAATGAAATGAATTGCGAAAAAATCTATATAGATGCATATACACAGATTTCCACAACCGGAGGGCATCGTTATCCGGATGCATACAATGCGATTACAGACCGTGTGGAAAGAGGAAGTTTGATTACCAATTACATCGGGCATGGCGGAGAAG
>NZ_JASLCN010000248.1 GCF_030151805.1 Fluviicola sp. | reverse complement strand
CCAAAGCCGTCATTTCTTTTGAGTTCTTTTTTACCGGCTTTTTGCTTTCTTCGGTTGTATTCGTTGTTTCCGAATCAGGCAGGACTGCAATATGCACATTGTTTTTACCACTTCCGGAACCTCCGGTCGGATCAACCCATTTGTTTTCAACGGTGTAAGTAGAAACTTCTCCGCTTTTTGCATCAAACTGGCTCACAGAAACCGTTTGTGGATTTTTGTTGATCCCGATTACATCTTCTTTCAATACCCAACGGCTGCCGTCCAGGATGAAGGCATCGTAAGACATGTCCGGAACATAAAACTCATAAAACCCAACCATGGTCGGTGTTTCCGGCATTAAGTGATCGAAGATAATGCGTTTGTATTCAGGTTCGTAACGCAAAGACATCACAGATCTTTCCGAATGTTCATAAAACAAGCGTTTCGCTGTTTTATCTCCTGATTTGAACAGTGGGTAACCCAGTTTCAGACTGTTTCCGGTGAAATACAACACGTCGATCAATTTGGTATTGCTCATTCGCGTGCCACCGTCCCAGCCCAAAAGGGTGTAATATGTTTTATTTGATTTTTCAACCGGAATAATCTGGTAATACAAAGCTCCATACCACATATTGGCATCCAGTGTTTCTTCCGGTTTTCCGGGGAGCATCATGGAATTGTCAATCAACTCAATAACCTTGTGATCTTCTTTTTTTAGATTCTTATGAAGAATGTATGCGTAATATTTTTGAGATCCGTCTTCCTGTTCGACGTTCCAGTTGACGATGCGCACCATTTTATCCGGGCTGTCAATAACTCCCAGTGTTCTGAGTTTCGTGAAAGTAATATCAAAAACAGAGGGTTCGTGTAATGTCTGATCGATCAGTGCTTTAAACTGTTTGTTCCAGAATTCCTTGCGATCGTTTTTTCTTGAAGCACGCAATGAGTCCAGGAGAACAGCTAATTCCTGCTCTCTCGCCATGGCATCAAATTGCCCGAGTGATTGAAAACCCAGAGTGAGAATAAGAATGAGTAACGAAACTTTCATAACACTAAAACGCTTAAAAAGTAAATGTGTTACATCCGAAAGCGGAAAAGTTGCTTTCTAAAGGTGCATGAAATCCTTTTTTGCAAGCAATTCATCTTCGCTTTCGCGATAATCAGGATCATCTACACAACAATCAACAGGACACACGGCAGCACATTGAGGCTCGTCATGGAAACCTACACATTCGGTACATTTATCCGTAACAATATAGTAAACATCCATATCTTTCGGTTCAAAATGATCATCTGCCTGAACCTCCTCTCCGTTTAATGTCGTAATCAATCCTTTTAATGACGTGCCATCCGCATATGTCCATTCAGCGCCACCTTCGTAAATTGCGTTGTTCGGACATTCCGGTTCGCATGCACCACAATTGATGCACTCGTCTGTAATCATGATTGCCATAATAGCTTTTTTTGTGCAAATATACGGAGGGTTCAGATTTAAATAGTGAATTATTACAAAAAAATGATGGATTTGTCGCAGACCAATTAATTTTGCAGCGTGGAAAAAACAGCAATCATTCAAGTTTTCGAGCAGCTTCGAAAAACAATCCAATCGATCATTCAAAGTGATTCCTGGCCGGGTTACGAATGCGGACTAACGGAAGAAGAGTTTTTGAATTTCAGGAAAACGATCAATAAAGAAGTGCAGCTCAATCCGTGGTTTACCAAAGAGAATTGCTATAAAGCTTTAAGTGGAATTGTTCATTTGACTGAAAGAGAATCACTTATTTCATTCTCGAACAAGTATCAGTTCACAGATAAACCGAAGACCATTGCGTTGATCATGGCAGGAAACATTCCTTTTGTAGGGTTTCATGATTTGTTGTGCACATTAATAACAGGAAACAAAGCATTGTGTAAACTCAGTAGTTCCGATTCGAGGATTCCGTTGATGATTATTGAATGGATGTTGAACTGGAACCAGGAATTGAAGGAATACATTCAGATTTCATTGGGACCGATTAAGAACTACAATGCTGTTATTGCCACCGGAAGTAATAATTCGATTGCTCAGTTTGAAACGTATTTCAGTCACGTTCCGCATTTGTTCAGGAAAAACCGCACATCTGTTGCTTTATTGGACGGAACAGAAACCGATGAAGAATTGAGAGCACTTAGTTCCGATTGTTTTGATTTCTTTGGGATGGGCTGCCGGAATATTTCTAAATTGTATCTTCCGGAAGGATTTAATCTGAACCGCATTTTTGAGAATTTCCTCGAACAAACACATTTGATCCAACATCATAAGTACGGAAATAACTATGATTACAATCGGACGGTCTATTTAATGAACCAGATTCCGTTCCTGGACAACAATGCATTCATGCTGAAAGAAGACAAAGGACTTCATGCGCCGCTTTCGGTTATTTACTACGAATATTATAGCGACAAAGATGCGATTGTGAACCAGTTGAATGAGTTGCAGGATGACATCCAGGCGTTGGTTGGTCACGATTATATTCCTTTTGGAAAAGCACAGGCTCCGGATATTACAGATTTTGCAGATGGAGTAGATACGTGTCTTTGGTTGAATTCTTTGAATTAATTACGAATTACGAATTACGAATTACGAATTACGAATTACGAATTACGAATTACATTTCTTGTAAGTTCTCTATTTACGTAGTGTATTATGCTATGTGTTCTATAGATCTATGTGGTTTTTTGACTAATCATCCCCCTTTAAATCCGGGTATTTACAGAGTTATTAACAATTGAAACAAGAGTTTTCAACATTTTTTGTAACCAAGTTTCTACTTTTGCGTATTCTAGACAGAATTCAATGCCTTTTGATATGAAAAAAAGCTTAGTAATTGTAGGATTTGGGATTTCTTTCCTTTCTTTCGGATCGGAGAATCCCGCAAAAATGACCCAGAACGATTATGTAACTATGTGGTCCAACGTTGCTGTTGAACATATGCTGACTTATCGGATTCCGGCAAGTATTACCCTGGCACAAGGTTTACTTGAAAGTGGAAATGGTAATTCTCCTTTAGCTACTCAGGCAAACAATCATTTCGGAATTAAATGCAGCGATTGGACGGGAGAAAAAATTTATTTCGATGACGATGCAAAAGGGGAGTGCTTCAGAAAATATCCGAGCGCAACAGAATCATACAATGACCACAGTTTATTCCTGACAAAGAAACCACGTTATGCAGCGTTGTTTCAATTTCCGGTAGATGATTACAAATCATGGGCGAAAGGATTGAAGAAAGCAGGTTATGCAACACATCCGGAATATGCTGAAAAGTTGATCGATTTGATTGAGCGTTTGAAGTTGTATGAATACGATGAAAAAACAGCTCCGTCAAACAGTGGAACAGAATTGCTTGCAAGTAATGCGAAAGAAAGCAAGGAAAAAGGATCTGCCGGGAAAAACGCGGCCTCAATGAAAATTGACGAATCTTG
>NZ_JASLCN010000235.1 GCF_030151805.1 Fluviicola sp. | reverse complement strand
AGAATCTTCCTACCCCGGAGCTTATTGCTGATATTAATTTCGATATTGCAATTGGCTACTATCTTGCATTAGATCTGATATTTATTCAAGAAATCCTGAAACTCCGTCGCAATTATATTCATTCATAAGTATGTCCATTCATTCCACTATATATCTACTGATATTGGGTCTGGGATTTGTCCTCCTTACACTATTCTATTTCATGCTGGGCAGGTCAGCTGAAAAGCTTCCCGAAAGCTGGAAAAAGTCACTGCCTTCAAAGAGTTTCCAATCCGGTATTCTGTTTCTGACAATTTACTTGTTCATTACATTTGCCGGCGAAATTGCGGCCTTTACCCTTTCCTCGCATGGCATATACAATAGTTTTGTTATCAGTATCAATTTGACTCTGGCGACCCCATTTCTATTTGGGTTTCTATTCATCCATACACAAACCCACTGGAAGCGACACAGTTATGTTCTATTATACCTAATTCTTGTGGGATACTTCAGTACCGGAGGATATTATCATCCGGATTGCATTCTTTCCAATTTTTCAGCACTATTGTTCTCAAGTATTTATTTTTTAGCGGCTCTTCTTTACATGACAGATCTGCTTGTGAATCCCAAATCGGAATATTTTAAGTTCCGATTAAAAATTTGCACATGTATCTTGGTTTACAGTTTATTAGGATGCATCATGACCAGTTTTTACTGGGCAGATACAATCCCAACCCCGTTCTACTCCAAACTCATTTATTATATCCATTTCTACAATATTGTTTTCTATTACTTTGTACTAGATCTCATACTTATTAACGAAATCCGGAAACTCCGGCGTAGTTAAAGAATACTTATTCTCTATTCAACTCAATAATCAAAAAAAAAATGGACATCCATGCTATTATATATCTATCCTCACTGGGAATTGGTTTTAGTTCGCTGACTATGTTTTATTTGCTATTGAGAAAGTCTGAAAAAAAATTACCAGACCAGTGGAAAAAAACTCCCCGATCAAAAAAATTCAGAATCAGCATTTTGTTTTTGATGATTTACCTTCTCATTGATTTTATTGGGGAAACGATTGCTATTTATCTTGCAAACCATGGTATTTATAACTTCTTTGTCCAGAATATTAATCAAACGTTATTCATGCCATTTCTTTTCGGATTTTTATTCATTCATACTCATACATCCTGGAAGCGATATATTTATTTCATTTTATACGCCATTTATGTCATTTATCTTGTTTCCAGCGGATATTATCATCCCCGTGCCGTTTCTTCCAGTTTCTCAGCTATTCTCTTCTTCGGAATTTGTTTTTTGGGAGCCCTTACCCATCTGACCGACTTACTTGAAAATCCTAAATCAGAGTATTTCAAATTCCAATTAAAAGTCAATTTGTGTATTTTGATCAATTCTCTTTTAGCAACAATACTGACTTCCTCTTATTTATTACAAATAAATACCGACTTTGTATACTCTGACCTATTCTACTATATACATTTCTGCAACATCTTGCTCTATTACATTGTATTAGATGTTATATTCATCAACGAAATCCGGAAACTCCGACGCAGTTAACATGATTCATGCTATAATATACCTGTCCATATTAGGGTTAGGGGTTCTTCTCCTTTCAATATACTATTTTTCACTTAGAAAATCGAATGACAAGCTTCCTGAATCCTGGAGAACGAGATTGCAATCAAAGAATTTCAGGATCAGTATTTTATTCTTCATGATATACCTTCTGATTAACCTGATTAGTGAAATTATAGCGATTGATCTTGCCATGCATCGCATTTACAACAGCTTTGTTTTTAGTATAAATAATACATTATCAACCCCATTTCTCTTTGGTTTCCTGTTTGCTCATACGCATACGTATTGGAAGCGCTACACCTACCTTTTATTATATCTCATTCTCCCGATATATCTTATCCAGGGAGACTATTACAACCCCAATTGCATTCTTCCGGGGGTTTGGCCGTTGATTCTTAACAGCACTTATTTTTTAGCTGCTCTTGTACATTTAACAGATCTACTGATGAATCCCAAATCCGACTATTTCAGGGTTCAATTAAAAGTCAGCATCTGCATTCTGATCTGCACGCTTCTGGCAGCAATACTCACTTCTTTCGAATGGGCCGACACCATGAATAAACCCTCACACTCTGAAGTCATTTTTTACATTCATTTCTATAATATTGTTCTTTATTACTTTTCATTAGATCTTATATTTATAAACGAAATCCGGAAAATCCGTCATGCATTATAGTTTTATCCTGGTCATATTATTGGTCGTCATCCTGCTGATCGTTACGTTCGGGGTAGCAATCTACATTGTTATTACACGGCTTTATCGCCAACTGCGAAAAAGAGAAGCTGAAGCCATTGAATCCATCATTACTGCACAGGAACGCGAACGAACCACCATTTCCAGGGAAGTTCATGACAATCTCGGTCCGATGTTATCTATTACACAAATGCAAATCGGTTACCTGACTGAACAAATGGAAGCTTCCACCCAAAAGGATTTGCTACTTAAAATGCAGGTTCAGGTTCAGGAAGCCATTAAGCAGTGTCGCAACATCTCACACATGATTTCTTCGGAAGTCAGTTCTTCCAAATCGCTTCAAGCGGTGTTACAGGAGCAGATCACCAATGTCAATGAATTCGGGAATATCGATATTTCCCTATCTATTCCTGAAGATCTTCCGGTAATAGACCCGGTCAAAGGAACTTCACTGATCCGTATTTTCCAGGAATTGCTGGTCAATACTGTTCGTCATGCAGACGCCACATTGGTTGATATCAAGATCGAAAAAACTCCGGATTATTTGTTTCTCAGCTACCAGGACAACGGAAAAGGATTCCAGTTAAAATCCGTATCTCTCGGTCTTGGAATACAAAACATTACGAAACGCATTGAAATCATTGGCGGCAAACAACTCTGGAATGAATTATCCGACACTTCCGGTATGAACCTGCAAATTTTACTTCCGCTTCAAAAAATTATTTATGAAAGTACTAATCGTTGATGACCATTTTGTATTTCGTGAAGGCTTACACCTGCTTTTAAAACAGTCTAATCCTGTTTTCGAAATCCTGGAAGCTTCCAACGGAAAAGAGGCTCTCACGTTGATTAAAGCGGTTGCAATCGATGTTGTTCTGATGGATGCGGAAATGCCCGAAATGAATGGACTGGAATGTTTGAAGACGTTGAAAGAAAGTGAGTTTTCTTCCATTCCGGTGGTGATGCTGACAATGCACAATCAATTGAATCACATGCTGCAGGCTTACGATTTGGGTGCCAATGGTTATCTGACAAAAGATTCCCCTGTCAAAGAAGTGGTTTTAGCAGTTGAAGCAGTCACCCAGGGAGAAGAATATTATGCTGCTGCAATCCGAACTCCCTTTTTAAAAGAGCTTGTCCGCAGGGAACACACGTTCGACAAAGCCAATAAGCTGACTTCACGCGAGGTTGAGGTATTGCAGATGATCTGCAGGGAATTTTCTACTGAGGAAATTGCTTCCAATCTTTTCGTATCACCGCTTACGATCAACAATCACCGGAGAAGCCTGATTGCAAAAACCGGTGCTAAAAATGTAGCCGGACTTGTGATGTATGCTGTGAAAAATGGTTTTTTCGTGATTGAATAGATCAATTAAAATTCACCGGTTTGTCATTCGGTTTCGGATCCCAGCTGCCTTCAAATTTAAAGGTCAGTTTTCCGAAATAATCTGCAGAATAAAATGCCACTCTATCGAGCGTAGCGTCGATTTCGCTTTTATCCAGGTTATCTGCTTCGCGCAATGAAAGCACATAGGTCCAATCTCCTTTAATACTGATTCCGGAGCCGTACAATCCGTGGTTGATCTCCAGGCAATTCTTGAAAAATGCTTCGTGATTGCGATCGGGAATGCGCGTCAGCGGGCTCATTACCTGAAAGTAGTATTTATCGGGGTTCTGCGGAAAGTTAAACACATCGATCCACACCGTTGAGCCTTTATAGGTTATATTCCATTGTCCGACTTTGTCTCCGCGGCATAATCCCGGATCAACACCCAATTCCTCCAGGCTCTGTTCAATTAAAAAAGCAACTGCATCCAAATTCATGGGAGAAAATTACTAAAAAATGTTTTTTGAGTCAATGGGGTTTGATTTTTCGGGTTTTATAGTATTTGACCAATCAATTTGTCCTTCAATACTTACCACTGAGTTTAGCAATTGTCAGGCTTATAGAATAAATTAAACTGAAAATAGCTATTCCAAAATTACGTACTTCCGAATACGAATTACCCTTATTCAAGAGTTTGATCAAAGAATAGCTTGAAATTAATCCTATCCCAAAAAAAACTACAACAGCAAACCAGGATGTGAAAAAAGCATTCATTTTTCCTTTAAAATCAAATCAGATAAAAAGTGTCTCCATTTCTGACGACTCTTTAAGTTCCCTTTTCCGGGTAAACTTCTCGTCCAGAAATATCAATAAACTAAAAAAGCCACTCTTTCGAATGGCTTTTCTTTTTGAAGCTCCCTCTGCTGGGCTCGAACCAGCGACCCTCTGATTAACAGTCAGATGCTCTAACCAACTGAGCTAAGAAGGAATCTATATCGCTTTCGCGGTTGCAAATATAGACAAAGAATTGCTTTTAACACAAATTCCTCGAAAAAAATTGCAATTATTTTTAATGGAATTCAGTACTAGCCTGACTTTCAGGACTAAAAATCATCTTCAGACAAGGTAAAATCTTCCAAACTTGCGTCACATCCTTCGTCTTCGCATGGTGATTCGTTATCATCAATCATGTCGAACATCAATTCATCTTCGCATTTTGCAGGTCTCAAAATATTCGTACGTGAAACATTCAAGCGAATTTCCGAACGGAAAGTTCCGTCTTCCTGAGAAAAAGATTTTGCAAACGGAGTTCCCACCAGTTCCACCAGGGCACCTTTCTTTAAAAAATCCAGGATACGCATATTTGCGCCTTCCTTTTTCCAAATCGTGCAATTTACCCAAGTCGTTTTGGTTCTTGCTTCCCCTGTACGCTTATCGCGCCAGTTCTTATTGTGCGCAACCGGAAAATTAATGGCAATGACACCGCGCTCCATTTGCTTCACGACAGCATCCTTTCCAATATTTCCAATTAAACGTGTTTCAAAAACAGTTGCCATATTCTTTTTGGTAAATTAATGTGTTCAAGTGTGTTTCGTCACAAAAGTAATACATTTCAACTTAATTTTTCCGTTCCACAACAATTGAGTCGGGGAAACCCTTCTTCCGGACTTCCGCACAATACTCTTCAGCCTCACTCCTGGTAGCAAAACTTCCTGAAAAATATTTGTAGCGATAACCCGTTTGTGCAATCTGTGTGCGACTTACGGCATATTTCAGATTCTTAAAGCCTCCTTTTTCAGTATCCAGCCATTCTTTTGAACTCATAATCTGAACACTGTAGGTTTTCCCGCTGTCTTTTCCAGATTTGGAATCTTTTGAGGTTTCCGCCTCCTTTTTGGTGAATGAAATATTTTTATGTGCTTCCTTCAGATGAGACCGCATTCCACGAAACAAGGCTGAAGCAATAATGTCTTGTCCTTCGGACGTATTCAGATAGTTGGCTTCCGATTTATTGGTCATGAAACCGCATTCTACCAATACACTGGTCATTTGAGTAAACTTCAAAACCTGAAGCGTGTGTTCGCGGTCGTCTGAATCTTTTACACCTCTTGATTTTCTTCCGGCACGCCCTTTAAACTCATTTTCAAAAGCTCTTGCCAGTTTGACGGATGCGTGCGAAGTAAACGAATGAACATGCGATTCGGTTCCTTTGATATTGGAATTGGGACTTCCGTTGATGTGGATCGAAATAAAATAATCTACTTTTTTCGCATTCGCCATTTCCACCCGTTCGTCCAAAGTCGGGTAACGATCATCCGTCCGTGTATAGAGCACAGTCACATTTTCCAGTTTTTCACTCAGATATGCTCCGAATTTCAGGGCAATTTTAAGCGTCAGGTCTTTTTCCGGAGGTAAATTCTTGTCCGTTGCTTCATGCCCGGGATCAGATCCGCCATGACCCGGATCAATTAAAACCGTAACTCCCTGACTAAAAGATACAAAGGAGACGAAAATAAAAACCAAACTGGTATAAACTAACTGCATATCGCAAAAATACGGGTCAAATACACTCGGTTTGAGTTGATTAGAAAAGGTTACTAAATACTAAATGTTAATTTTCTATCTTTGAAGCGTGAAAGCAACGTTAATTATCTCAGTCTACAAGGATGTAGAAGCTCTTGAAGCAATTTTGAAATCAGTTCTGATTCAGGTGGAAAAAGACA
>NZ_JASLCN010000511.1 GCF_030151805.1 Fluviicola sp. | reverse complement strand
CCATTCGTTGAGAAGAACAAGCGTTCATTGGAATCAATAAACGGGAACATCTCCTGCCCTTCCGTGTTGATTTTATTTCCCAGATTAATCATTTCCCCGAACGTTCCGTTTTCTGAAACGGCAACTTTGTAAAGATCAGCTCCACCGATTCCTCCGGGTTTATCGGAAACCAGGTACATCGTTTTCCCGTCTGGTGTAAGCACCGGATGTCCCACAGAATAATCTTTCGAATTGTACGGAAATTCGCGTTCATTGATCCATTTTCCTTTCTCATCAATATCCGCGATATAAAGCTTCAGGTTCTGGATTTTCTGTCCGTCACGACGCTTTTTACCTTTGGAAACATTGTTCCGGGTGTAATACACCTGTTTTCCGTCAGGAGAAAAAGTCAAAGGCCCTTCGTGAAATTTGGTATTCACTTTGGAAACACGCTTGACAGCTCCTAATTGATTGTCCGTACTGACCGAAACCTGATACAAATCCAAAAAGCGGTTTGCATTCCAGGACCATTCCTTTTTCACAAAGATTTTTTTCTTTCTTGCTGTAATGAAGTACATCTGGTTCTGTAACGGGTTGTAATATCCTCCGAAATCAGCTACAGCAGTATTCAAAGTCAAATTCTCCAACGAAAAAAATGCCTGATTCTTTTCTATCCTCGATTTGTATGCTGCATTTGACAAAAACAGCTGCCCTCTTAAATCCGCAGTGACCGACTGGCTGTATTTGTTCATCCATTTGTCACTTTCTGCATAATTTCCGGTTTGCTTCAAAACGTAAGCATAATCATAATAATCTTGCGGTTTCGCTTCCGACGATTCGATCATTTTGCTGTAATAGTCAACGGATTTGGTATAATTATCCATTTTCAGATAACTGTAAGCCAATTTGCTTTTCAAAGCCGGACTGTCGACCTCCGAACCGATCAGTTCTTCATACAATTCGGCAGCATAAGCATAAGATAAACGGTTAAAATAATTGTCTGCTTTTTTCAGCTTCCCCGCTTGTCCCCATACTGATAATGAAACACTGCAAATAATTGCTAATACGATTGTTTTCATGTTTGTCTGTGTTTTAGATGGTTAGAAATAACGAGGTGAACGAATTCCTTCTTTTTTGAAGGTAAAATCATACGACACCATGAGCTCAAAAGACCCGTGATTGTAGTTTCTCAATTTTTGAGTCCCGAAATCACTGGCAACACCCACTTTAAATTGCGGAGAAAGCTGGAATTGTACAAAAGCTCCGAACGCTGCCAGCAAACGGTAATTTGCTCCGAACCATACCCTCTCATTGTAAATAGCCGCCAGGGTCAAATCCAGACTCAACGGAGCACCTTCCGTTATTTTCACCAGGGAAGTTGGTCTCAGTTTCCATTTGTTTGACAAACCGATTACTCCACCTATCGTTCCGAAATAATGGCGGCGTTCCAGGTTGGTTGTACTCAATGCATCGTAACTCTTCTCCAGGAACTTCGGTGTACTGATGCCGATAAAAAATCCCGGAGTGTGGTAGTAAATTCCAACTCCAAAGTTCGGATTCACATTGTTCCGGATGTTTTGCAATAATTTGGGGTCATCCGGATTACTACTGTTCAATCCGTCTCTTCCGATGTTAATCAGGTTAATTCCTCCTTTTACTCCGAATGCAAGCTTTCCCCGGTGGTTTTTGAAACGGATCGTATAGGAAACATCGGCATAAAACATCGTTTGATTCATCGGACCGATATTATCATTCACTGCTGTCAATCCCAATCCTACGGATTCGTAAGCCAGGGGCGAATGCATACTGAAGGTGGAAGAACGGGGTCTTCCGTCAAACCCCACCCATTGTTCGCGGTGAATTCCGGTCATGTTCAACATTCCGCGGCTTCCCGCATAAGCCGGATTTATAAACAGCATATTGTCAAAATACTGCGTATAATGAGGATCCTGCTGTGCGCTTGCACCGGTGCTTCCAAGAAGCACCAGTGTGAAACAAGCGATTAAAAACTGTATTGTTTTCATTTTTTCAATTTTGAAAAATTTCTATTCTTAACGCTGGATATAGACATATCCTTTCAATACTCCCGCAGCAGCATCTTTCGTATCAATCACATAGTAATAGGTTCCCGTCGGCAATTGTTCTCCACCGATATTCAGATTACTGTTCGATGTACCACCCCATGTGTTCAGATAGCTGTCTGCTGAGAATACCAGGTTCCCCCAGCGGTTGTAAATGGTCAATTGGTTATCCGGATATTTCTCAATTCCTTCGATCACCCAAACTTCGTTGGTACCATCGCCATCCGGAGTAAATGCATTCGGGATAACGACACTACAGCTTTTCGGATCGCACGGATCAAGCGGATTGGAATTTCCGGAAACTTCTTCCCCATTGGTCATTCCGTCGCCGTCACAGTCTGCATGATTCCATTCCGTATTGGGCGTTACAGTCTGACTTGCCAACACAAAATCACATGGGTTGTTCGGATTGGTTCCATCTGCCACTTCCGTTCCGTTTGTGACCCCGTCGCCATCGCAATCTGACGTATTCCAGGCTCCACCTTGCGTAAGCGTTACGTTTGATGCAGTGTAATCACACGGATTATCCGGATTTGTTCCATCCGTTACCTCTTGTCCGTTGGTCACACCGTCACCATCGCAATCAGCATTGTTCCACACGCTGCTTGGTATCACCGTTTGACTTGCAGTTACAAAATCACACGGGTTGTTCGGATTGGTTCCGTCTGTGACTTCCGTGCCATTTGTGACTCCGTCACCGTCACAATCTGCATTGTTCCAGGCAGTAGTTGGCGTTATCGTTTGGTTTCCTGGTGTAAAATCACACGGATCATTCGGATTCGTACCATTTGTTACTTCCGTGCCATTTGTAACCCCGTCACCATCACAATCTGCGTTGTTCCAGGCAATAGTTGGTGTCATTGTCTGACTTGTAGATGTAAAGTCGCACGGATCGTTCGGATTAGTTCCGTCTGTTAATTCACTTCCATTAGTCACTCCGTCACCGTCACAATCCGCATTGTTCCAGGATGTACCAGGTGTTACGGTTTGATTTGCAGATGTAAAATCACATGGATTATTCGGATCAGTTCCATCAATGACCTCCGTTCCATTGGTGACTCCGTCACCGTCACAGTCTGCATTGTTCCAGGCAGTGTTTGGTGTTACGGTTTGATTTGCCAGTGTCAAATCACATGGATCATTCGGATCGGTTCCATCCGTTACCTCATCTTCGTTTGTAACTCCATCGCCGTCACAATCTGCATGATTCCATGCTACATTTGGCGTTACAGTTTGGTTTACCAGGATCAAATCACATGGATCAAACGGATTGGTTCCATCAGTGACTTCTGTTCCGTTTGTAACACCGTCGCCATCGCAATCCGAATTGTTCCATGCGGCATCAGGTGCCACTGTCTGACTTGCCAATGTGAAATCACACGGATCATTCGGGTCAGTTCCGTCCGTGATTTCTGTTCCGTTTGTGACTCCGTCACCGTCACAGTCTTTCGAAGGATCCGACAAACACGGAATCACTGTAATAATCACTTGTGCCGTATCACACAATACCGGCATTCCAGTATCACAAATTGAATAAATCAAAGTATCGGTTCCGCTAAATCCGGAATTTGGAGTATATGTAATTTCACCGGTTACAGGATCAATGGTCACAGTACCATTTGATGGCGGAGTGACAACCGTTACAGTCGTTTTATCGAGGTTTCCGTCAGCATCCGTATCGTTTGCAGGCACATCAATGACAACCGGAGTATCTTCATCCGTAGTTGCCGTATCTCCATTTGCAACAGGAGCATCGTTTACCGGATTTACGGTAATGATAACCAGTGCTGTGTCGCACAATACAGGCATTCCTGTATCACAGATCGAGTAAATCAAGGTGTCCGTTCCGTGAAAATTCGGATTCGGCGTATAGGTAATTTCTCCTGTAACCGTATCAACTGTCACTGTACCATTTGTTGGTGGAGTAACAATGGTGACAC
>NZ_JASLCN010000181.1 GCF_030151805.1 Fluviicola sp. | reverse complement strand
TGGTACATCGGGACGGAAGCTTATCGAACTTTTAAGATGATATTCATCTATCATTGACAATGTGATTAAAGTATTTTCTATGTTGATTCTAATAAGCTTGCTTTGATCTATCAAAAGCATGGCATTCTTATTCATATTTAAGACTTTTTGCTTTATTTGTAGTAATGTTCATTTGATCAATAACCAAATCTCAATTAATGCTATTCACAGATCCAATCGAAATCCCTCGCGAGCTAACTAATTTAGAAAGAACCCCGGAAGATGTAAGTATTTTAATCGGTGCCAACGGAAGTGGAAAAAGTACCCTATTAAATAATTTATCGCAACATTTTCTTACAAGAGGTCAGGATGTTATCGCTATTGCCAATTCTATCCACGATAAGTTTGAAACAGGTCATAGAAATTTTAGGACATTACGTGGACGTGCCGGAAGAAGGCAAACTCGTTTGATAATGAAAAGGGCTTTAGAGCGAATCGCCCAGACAGATATTCAAAAATTAAAAAATGCGTCTCGTGCATTAACTTATGTTCAATTTGACCCAGTAATTGGGTTCAAGATCGAGAATCTTGACTCTCGATATGAAGAGCTGATTCAGTTTACAAGCTTGTCAATTGTCGACCAAGAAAGGATTATCTATCTTCTTGATATTACAACAAAACAATCTTATCTAGAAATTATATGGTTAGAAATAGAAGGATATGATTTTGAAGAGGTACAAAAGTCCGCACTCACGGAGTTATTCTTGTGGGAATCGGTTCTTCGTAAAGCAAACATACTTAACAGAATAGAAGTATTTCTAAGGAAACAAGGAAAGATTATTTCAATGTTAGATGCGAGTTCAGGTGAGTTGGTTTTGATAACATCAATAGTGTACTTGTCAACTGTTATTACCGAAAACACTGTAATACTAATTGATGAACCGGAAAACAGTCTACATCCTATTTGGCAGAAAGAGTATGTCAAAACGATTCTTGATATATTCTATTTGTACCAACCAAAGATCATAATCGCGACACATTCGCCACTCATTGTTAATGGCGCTGAGTTATTCACAGAGCAGCCCAAGATATTTAAATCTCATAGTTTTTCTTTTGAATTACAACAAAAAGACCCTGTAAATGTAGAAGAAATCTATTCTAGATTCTTTGATCTTAATACTCCACAAAGTATGTTCTTAACACATCAAATAATCAGGCTACTTAATTTATTGGCCGCGGAGAAAATTACATTAGATAACTTTAATATAGTTCTTTCACAAATGGAAAGGAAATCCTATGATCCTAGACAGATTGAGGCATTAGAAGCCGTAAAAAGACTAGCAACAGAGATTTAAATCAAATGATATTAGACATTAACGAAGATGATATTGCCAACATTAAATTGGCTATTCAGCAAGGTGGAAAGGTTTGGGAGAACCCATTGATACAAGGATTCAAAACAAAAGTTAAGACTTATTACAGACACTACGAGAACGAGCAATGTTGTTATTGTAGACGAGATCTTGAAGACGAATTCAATATGGTAATTGATATTGAACACATTTTACCTAAAGGTGAATTTAAGGATTATATGTTTCAGCCATTTAATTTGAATATTTCTTGTAAACGGTGTAATATGCTCTACAAGAGAGAAAAAACAGATTTTGTAATTGATCTTAAAGAAGTATTAAAAACACCTGAAGATACCGCCCAATATAAAATGATACATCCAAATCTAGATAAATACTTCAATCATATCAAGTTAAACAAAATAGTAAATGACAAATACAAATTGATCAAATATCAAGTTTTGAATAGTAGCCCAAAAGGACAATTTACTTATGATTATTTTAATTTGGAGAAAATTGAAATTGATACCCTTAATAGTGCACAAGGTGTCAAAGAAAAGCCTGAACTTTCTGAAACGATTGATCCTAAAATCGCAAATGCGCTAAAGGATGTTTTTAAATCTATCTAAAGTTATTATAAAAAGTAATTAAAGAATTCTTTTTCAGAACTACAATCCAAACCTCATTCTCATTCTGTTTCTCATTCTGAAAAATAACGGCTGAAGAAAGAGTGAGAATGAGAACGAAAATGAAGACAAAAAAATAACGGCTGCAAAGAAAACTTCACAGCCGTTATTTTTTTGGTACCTCGGGCCGGAATCGAACCGGCACACCCGAAAGTACAGGATTTTGAATCCAGCGCGTCTACCAGTTCCGCCACCGAGGCATTTGTTTCATTGCTGTCCGACTGACAACAAGCACTTACCATTGCAAGCGGGTGCAAAAATAAAGAATTATTTTAAATCTACAAGCGGATATTAAAAAATCAAGACTATTTAATGATTTTTAATGTAGCGTGCTCGTCTCCTTTGACCAACTCAATGAAATAGATTCCGGATGATAAATCACCCAAATTATTCAATGTTAGAGATTTATCATAAGAAGATGTTGCCGTAATAATTTGTTGTGTGATTATTCTGCCCATTCCGTCACGGAACACAATTTTTGCCCCGCTGAGATCCGTTTGCTGCCATTGAAGCGTAATAAGCGCTGAAAAAGGGTTCGGATAAGCGCTGATTTGATTGAGATTTACCAAATCCTGGATTCCCAGCATACTGCAACCGTTCAATGTTCCCGGAATATTTGCATCCAACCAGGTCAATCGTCTGTGAAACCAATCCTTCAAACGTTGCACTTCTTCAGCAAAAGTCTGACTCGGAGCCTGAAATTCGGGAGTTCCGGTTGCAAGACCCATGTGTCCCCAGGTTTTGTAATGCCATACCTGACTTTCATTCACAGCCTGTGCCACCGAATCAATCTTCGCATCAAGATAGGTTTCTTTCAGAATACTTCTTCTCAGATCCTCGTATCGGCAGCGAAGTTCATTGGCGAATAAGGAATCTTCCAATAAGCGAATATACCAGCCGGGAGCATTCACATCCTGATCGCATTCGCCGTACATGAATTGAGAACCGTCCTCCGATCCGCTCCACATATCTTTCTCTGCCCAATCGAAATCCCAAACCGGACCGGCCTTCAGTTTTCGGATGGTGCCGTCACTTTTATCCTTGTCTTTGGAGAAATAGCGGCTTTTTTTGAAACCGTCTCCATTGCGTGCCACTTCATTCACAATGAAATAATCAATGAAAGAAGGAACGTCAATGTATGCGCGATAACCTAAAGTCGGATGGTTAAAATTGTTTCCATACAAAGCCGTTTCATAATCGTTGATGAAATTCTGGATATATGTTTTCTGCTGCGGCATGATTTCATCCGGCTTCGGATAAACATACACCATGTGAATATCCAGCCCCGGAAAGCCGATCGGACTGTGATTCAATTGCCAGGAATCATCATTCGTCCAATAATCCACTTTCAGGATATAACCTCCCGTCAAGTCATTTCCAGTGATTTCGGTTGGTTCCAGTTTTGCTACATCTACGCGTTTTTTGTTGCGTTTGATCTTTTCACCGAAAAGGTAAATTCCCTGGTATTCACCGTTCAGAACCACATCCACTAAGCGCATTCTGGTGGCGTAATGTCCCATCGAATCGAATAAATGAAAAGGAATGATGTTTCTGGCGAAAGACTTGTCATTGTAATTTGCAAGCAAAACCCAGTCGCTTTCGGTAGGCATTCCAAGCAGCGAAGTGTCGACGGTATTTCCGTTGATATCCCATGTTTCGAGTGCAAAAGGTTTTTGAGGAAGGCCCGCAGAATAATTTCCACGGTATTCGATTCCTATTTTTCCGTTGTAGTGCGCGGGTTGATCAGTCATATAATTCCTGATTCCTGCACCGTTGTACCGGATTTTCATATCTGCCATCACTTTCGGGTCATCCTGGATGACGTTTCCGTTGGTGTTGATTTCCACAATCGGAAGCAGAGACGAAGTCAATGAAAAATATGCTGCAGGATTATTTCCGAAAGTAATCGAAAAGGATAAAAGGGTTCCCTGATCAGATCCGTAATTGTCATTGATTCGCAATTTCCACACTCCGTTCGGATTCTGTCCGTTGTTGACGAATCCCATTTGCCCTATAGGTTTGAATGTTCCTGTAAATGGAGCTGTTCCGGAAGAAATACTGTTTGCGGCAGCTGCATTGAAACAGGTATTGGTGAAGTTATCGTCTCCGCCACCGATGTTTGAAAACAACATGCCGGTAGTTCCGTCAGGCGCAACGACCCAAACCGTTAAATCCGCATCCCAGGTATGTGTGAGATTGATACAAACGGTTTCCAATCCGAAATTAGTGGTGTCAATCACATTCAAAAGTCCACTCACAGTTACCGGAATATCAATGGTTGTGTTGTCATTGATTGGCCCGCTGCCACCGTTGAAAGTTTGGCAAAATGCTGAAGAAGAAATGCTTGTAAGGAGAATCAGGAGCGTTTTTTTCATTGTTGTCGTAGTTCTGAAACGAATGTAATTAAAATTGAAGAAACAATTTCTTAACATTGGATTTTAACAATAAGTAGAACCACTCGTTCCCTGTAATGGATGAATCCTAAATCACCTGGCATAAATACTCCTGCAATGTTACATGCTCACCACTCAGAATCTGCGGAAATCTATCTGATCTGCGTGAAATAGAAATTGGCGATTTCTTC
>NZ_JASLCN010000180.1 GCF_030151805.1 Fluviicola sp. | reverse complement strand
TTTTCACAATGGCAGGAAGATGATAGCGATACCGATTAATACTCTAAAATACTAAAAAATGACAGCTGTTATTTCATATTTTCAGACACTCCTTCATACGGCTTTTGCACTCTATTTCGGGCAGGAAAGCGAGTACGCGTCATTGGAGGATATTCCATTTCCGGCCGACAATGAATTGACTGCCTGGACGGGAAAAGAATTGTTGTGGGAGGAACAGGTGGTTTTATTATTGGCTCTGATGCCTCATGTGAGTCCGCAGAGTTTGGACCTGTTTTTCATTCTGAACAAGAACCTGGATCGCCCTTATACCGAATTCGGAGGTTGGAATGGAACTTCACACAACGGCTTTTTACCAACGGGCGAAACCGCTGCTTTCCTGCTGGCGCTCAATTCGGAAGAAAAACGCAAAACAGTGGTGAACTTATTTGGTCAGGAACATTGGTATTACAAAGAAAATATCCTGCGTTTGGAAGGTCAGGGACCCGGAGAACCTTTTTTGAGCGGGAAATTGTGTGTTTCGGATGAGTTTTTGGTGAAAATTTTCTACGACGGAGCTTACCGACCGGATTACAGCAGCGATTTTCCTGCGCGGAGAATGGAAACCAAACTGAATTGGGAAGATTTGGTACTTCCTTATAATCTGACGGAGGAAATCGAGCAAATCACTCAATGGCTGGAACACGGACAAACGATCAACGAGCAATGGAATCTCGATAAGTTCCTGAAACGCGGCTACCGCTGTTTGTTTCACGGTCCACCCGGAACAGGAAAAACATTAACGGCTTCCCTGCTTGGGAAGCAACACGGAATGGATGTTTACCGCATTGATTTGTCGATGGTGGTTTCTAAATACATTGGTGAAACGGAAAAGAACCTGGCGAAGATTTTTGACCGTGCAGAACACCAGAACTGGATCCTGTTTTTCGATGAGGCAGACGCTTTGTTTGGAAAGCGGACGGAAACTTCCGATTCGAATGACCGGCATGCAAACCAGGAAGTTGCTTACCTGCTTCAACGCATTGAAGATTTCCCGGGAATGGTCATCCTGGCAACAAACATCAAGGATAACCTGGACGAAGCGTTCTTCCGGCGCTTTCAATCCATTTTATACTTCCCGGTTCCGAATCAGCAATTGCGTTATGAATTGTGGCAGCGCCTGATTCCCAGGGAATGGTTAAGTGATGAATCTGATGAATTATTGCGGGAGGCTGCTATGATCAAACTTTCGGGAGGAAGCATGCTGAATGTTGTTCAATCCTGCGCCTTGCAATTATTCGACCCGAAAGTAACACCGAAACTGAGTTTGGAACTGCTTAAAAGCACTATCCGGAAAGAATTGGAAAAAGAAGGAAAACTGGTCAATTGAAATTTATGAAACAGCTTATACAAATCGTGCTTTTTTTCATGCTGGTAGCTTACACTTCCGGACAAACCCAGCGCGGCAATACCTACATTGCTCCGTGGGATGTTCCGGCTTTGGAAGAACCTTACTTTTTCGAACCTTATTTCGACACGATCTATATTCACGACACGGTTTATATTTCCAATGCCGATGCCTTTTTAAAGAAGTATTACAACGGGAAAATCAACCTGAATGAGCTGGTCAAAAACCAAGAGATGCTCGATAGTATTTTACGACAGCTGAGTAAGACTTCAGGAAAAGAGCTTTACTTTAATTTTTTCGGGAATAACCGCTTTTCGAAAGGCTTGTCGCAGAATACCGTTATCACAAAATATACCTTAACGAAGATCAACCCAGAAGGAGATTCCGTCTTTTGGTTCAAAACTTCCGGAAACACCCCATTTGACCATTTCCTTGATTCATTACATGCAGAAAGAGCGTTGTTGTTCCACTTTACCGGAGTGAACAGAACTAATCGTCTTTTGAATAACCAGGAAGCCATCACCAAAGTCATTTTTGACATGCTCTCGGAAATCCAGACCACCAATGAAAAAATCAATGCTATTGACTTGTATTTTCCCGACTTTAATTTCAAGGAAAAAAGAGCCATGGCTCAATTTGTCAAATCTGTCAGAATGGTTCTGAATGCGGCAAAAGATCCCGCGATTTCCAATCTGAAAATCAAGGTGTTTTTCCAGGAACCGGACAACAAATCAGTCGTTGAAGAAGATTTTCTGTACAGTTTAAGCATTGAGGCCAATGAAGTGATTCTCCTGGATCCGATCAATGTGGAATATGATTATTTTGTGGTAGCCGAGCGGTTTACCCAGAAAGATTTTGATGATATCGGTCTGTTCACCTGGATCAAGTCTCATTATTATTTAGCACGATATAGTCCGGAGGATACGCTTCCCTATTCCGAAGCGATCGAGACCTTTTCAAAAGCTTCCATCCGAAAAATTGTTCTCGGGGATATTCCGGAAAACGACTGGGAGTATTATTTCTGGTTTTTCTGTGCGATGTTTTTTCTCATGATCTTAATCGTTGTGCTTTATTTTATCTATCCTCCTTTTTCTTATTTACTGAATGCAAACATGGGGATTGTGCTGACTTCGGCTGTTATCTTCTGTATCGAATTACTCATCCTTTTCGGAGTGATTTTTGAAAACATGTGCACGGAAACGGAGGAGATTTCTACGGATGAAGATCCGACTTTTATTCTCATGATGCCGATTTTGATGGTGGTGGTTCTTCCGCTGATCCGGCAATTCACGCGAAATAAGCGGTTGCCTTAATGAAGGTGGATTTTGCGGAAAATTGGAATTTTGAGCGATTGATCCTCAATTGGCAAATTTGCCTGTTTGCCATTTGGCAAACCATACGGATTCGCAGAATTAATAGACTTCAGTGTAGGCTCAATCGAACCTTATCAAAATAGTGTTTATTAAATCGACGTAGTATTGAATGCAAAGAAGCTAAGAACGAAAAGGGCTTCTAATTACTTCAATTTCTTCGACCCGATAAAGTTGTAATTCAGGTTTTCAGAATCCACCATCGAAATTTCCAGGATCGTGAAATGGAAAATATTGTTTCCGGGATTGTCTGCCGTTGCTCCTCCCGGAACAGGTTCTTTGGTAATGGAAGTACAAATAGCTTTGATCTGCGCATATGCTTTCCTGTTTCCGTTGTAATCCGCCGTATTCACATTCTGAAAGAAATCTGCATTTTCTTTCGGTGATCTGAGCGTTGTAAAACTCTTGTAATTATCGAACAGCACTTTGTTATCTCCGGAGTATTTCAGCGCTTTGGAACCATAAACCGTTGGATTATCTACAATCTGAAACTCACCTTTATCAAACGCGTATTTGCTTAGGAAGGCCGGCATTGTAATCAGAAACGTGTCTTTCAACTGCGTTACTTTTCGTGCAGCATCCAGTTTTTGAATCCACTCTTTCTTTTCCTTCTCGAATTGATTCAGGTTTTGTTCATATGCTTTTCCTTTTGCGGGATCAACGATCTTACAATATTTTAAGGCATTATCAGCCGAACTTCCTTTTGTTTGTTCCAGGTTCAGCAAGAAAACGGTTCGTTCATCCAGAGCTTCAATTCCTTTATTTTTTCCGGGATTCGTAAAAACAATCACTTCTTTTCCCTGTAGCGCTTTATCGATCGGCATAAATAACGTTAGGTTATTCGGTCCCTGCAACTCAAATACCACCGTATTTTTGAACTCGAAGGTGCAATGTTCCTGGAAAGATGAAATATTCTTAATGATGCATGACGTTCCGGCAATAACGGAATCCAGTTCCCGGTATCCGCACACATTCTTTTTGTCTTTGACAAAGATTGCCGCGTATTTCCGCTTCGCACTAAACACGTTTTTAGCCGTTTCTCCAACCAATATCGTGTCTCCTTTCGAGTAAGTCCGTTTGGAAAGCGGCGATTGGTATTTCTTCAGTTTTTCTGCTTCCTGGGCAAAAGAAGATTGAATCAAAGCTGTGAAAAGAATAATCAGAAGGAAAAAATGGCGCATGAATTTCAGGGTTCGTTTTGTGATTGAAGCACTAAAAGTTGTGCCAAAGATAAGGGGAATTAATGACGTATGCCGAATTTCGG
>NZ_JASLCN010000177.1 GCF_030151805.1 Fluviicola sp. | reverse complement strand
CTGGGATTCGAACCCAGGACCCATACATTAAAAGTGTATTGCTCTACCAGCTGAGCTACGGAATCTTCTTTTTTTCTGTGCCTCACTCGATCGTGATTGCGGGTGCAAAGATAGGTATCTTTTGTGTTTATGCAAGCAGTTTGGCGAAAAAAAATCAAGTTTTTTTTATCTTTTCCGCTAACACGCTGAATTTAAGGATGAAATTAATTGCTTTTTTTTTAACGTCAAATTAAGATATCCCCGATTTTCCCCGATTTGCGCTTTTCCTATTTGAGTGGGTAAGTTGAGTGCTCTTTTTCTTTTGACATCATTTTTGATCTATTTCTCATTCTGACATGCTATCTCTCGGCTTTTTCGTCTTGTGAGACGGAGCCTCCACCTTCGTCCGCTATAGCGGACTCTTCTTTCAGAGTGAGAACAGAGAACGAGAATGAAGGAGGGTGGCGATCTTCTAATCTTTCTTGAACAATTGATTCTATTCCGTTTCCAAACATTCAACACGGCTCGAATCTTGTTGGTTTTCAGACTCGAATTTCTTTCCGGGAATTCTTAAGCACTTCACTATTTTCCGGAATTATTGTGTACTATTGAAACCATATAACGAAAACTATTCGCGAAAATTCCTGAAATTCAGTGTGAAACCGATATCAATCAGTTGTAAATGTTTGGACCCCAAATTTTAAAGGTCTTTTTGGTAGAGGAGCTTCTGGCGGAATCATTCAATTGAAGGTTCAAGCGGTTTGAACAGAGAAGGATCGTACTTTAATACAGGTTTGTAATGAAATTTCTATTGACTATCTCCTTTTTAATCTATAGCGTAACATCATTTGCTCAATCAGACAACCTGAGCTCGATAGGTATTCCGGATTCTGCCTTACAAATCAAAGACCCGGGAATTAACAAGTATAGAAGTACGATCGATTTTCCAATGTTTGCCGGCTGGAGCAAAAACGGAAAAAAGATGCTTTTTAATGGAGGTAAAAGCGTGTATAGCATGAAAGGGCCGACAGCTAATATTAATGAGCTGCATCACTTAAATAAGTCATTTGATGAAAATCTTTCACCCGACCAGAAAAGCTTTCTTTATTTTGAAGATACAGATGGTGACGAAAACTATCGAATATTCCTGTATGAAATAGCTGGTAATAACATAACTGCAATTTCAGATACAGGTTGCAGATCTTACGATCCTTACTGGTCACCCGACGGAAAACAGATCGTATATAAGTCCAATAAGCGGGACAAATACCATAGTGATCTTTACCTCCGCGAAATGAAAGCGCCGTTTAATGAAAAGCTCATTTTTAAAGATGTAACAGATGAAGGTGTAATTTTAGATTGGGATAAAAAAAATAACCGGATCTTGTTGAGCAGGATCATTTCAGAAAACGACAAAGAACTGTATCTCCTCGATCTCGAAACCCAAACCTCGAAACAAATTAATCCGGGTAAAAACCAAATTGCGTACTCTGCTGCCTTATTTCTGTATACAAAAGACGCAGCATTGGTGGTTTCGGATGAACAAAGTGAATTCAGACATCTCCATCTCTATGACTTCAAAAACAGTACTTTTTCTGATCTGACTAAAACACTCAACCGGGACATCAATGATCTGGCGTATAACAGCAAAAGTGGTAAGATTGTTTTTGTTGTCAATGAAAATGGCTACTCTGGTATTTACCAGATGGATACAAATAACTTTAACTACCGGAAAATTGATGGAATTCCGGAAGGCGTTGTCAAAAACCTTAAAATGAGTCCTGACGGGAAAAGATTTGCGTTTAATCTTTATGGAAGCACCTTTTTTAAAAAGGTTTTTGTTTACGATCTAACCAAAGCACATCTTGAACAATGTGTGCAAAAGGGTAAGAGCTACATAGAGAATAGTGATTTTGTAAAACCGGAATACTTTACTTATCAAAGCTGGGACAAAGACAGTGGTAAATTCATAAACATTCCCGCTTTTATATACCTTCCTAAAAACAATAAACAAAACAGAGACCGATTTCCTGTACTGATTGATGTTCACGGAGGTCCGGAATATCAGGCAGTACCAACTTTTAACCGGTGGTTTCAATATTTGCTTAATGAGTTGGGGATTGCAGTAATTGTTCCCAATGTAAGAGGATCAAACGGGTACGGTAAGTCTTATATGAAAGCGGATGATCAGATCCTGAGAGAAAATGCCGTAGATGACATTGGTGCTTTACTCAATTGGATCGCCTCACAAAATAAATTAGATCCATCGCGTGTAGCAATAAGCGGAGAATCTTATGGAGGTTATGTATCCTTATCTTCACTCATCCATTTTCCGGATCAATTAAAATGTGCAATAGATATCGTTGGAATTACCGATTTTGTCGGTTACCTGGAGAATACAGCAGCTTATCGAAAAGATTTGCGAAGAGTAGAATTTGGTGATGAACGAATAACAGAAATCAGGGATTTTCTTAACCGGATATCACCTTACAATAAAGTGGATCAGATTTTAGCTCCTGTATTTATCGCGCAAGGATATAACGACCCTCGCGTATACTACAAACAATCGGAAGATATCGTACAGCGACTTCGTGAAAACAATCAAACAGTCTGGTACCTGATGGCAAAAAATGAAGGGCACGGTTTTCAAAATGCAGAGAATATCAATGTGCAACGAAATAGTGTAATCATCTTCCTGAAAAAATATTTACTCGAATAAGGGAAAAACGATATTGAGCATTGAAATGCTCCACGCTGCGTTTCTTACACAATCTGGTGCTTAAAGAGACGTCATAATTTTTGGTGTATCACTATTTCAGAACGAAACGCTTTTTGAATGAAAACCACAGAAGGTTGTTAAACCAGTTTCCGTTTTTTGATATAATTCAGATACCACCAGGTGAGAAGAGGCAATGCCGTTATCTGGAATAATAACACTGCCAGAGAAGCAATTCCTTGTAGTTCATTTGTGTTGGCTTTTATGAAAAGTTGTGCTCCCAACGGACCGCTTGAAAAAATGATGATATTGAAAAAGTTCCATCCGAAATGTAAACCGATGGGCAGATAAAGAGATTGGGTTTTAGCAAAACCATAGGCTAACGCCAGTCCCAATATTGCTGTCATCAAGAATACAACCACCATAAGCACAGGATTACCGAATGCATTGTAGGAAAACAGATGATAAATTCCGAATGAAACAGCGGATAGAATACATGCTGGTTTTATCCCCCATATCTTGATGAATAAGTATAAAATAACCCCTCTGAATACAAGTTCTTCAAATAGGACAGATACAAAAGTCCACCAGGTACTTTTTAATACGATTGCCGGTGTTATTTGCTTATTCAGTATCCAGTTGTTACCGGCAAGAGATGTTTTGAATAGATGATAAAGGATACAACATACTCCTGATAGTAATAAACCAGTACCCAGCATGATTATTCTGCTTCTGGTGGGTGCAAAACCTAAAACGCCCAGGTTTTCTTTAGCAAAAAACCAGAGTAAAAGCCAGGAAATGGCTAATCCTATTAAAATACCAGTCATAGTGATTTGATGAATTTTACGTAAATCTAATAAATATGAAAAGGTATTACGATTCTTTCAGGACCAATTTCATTCCTTCTTCAAAATCCCTTTTTCAACACTTTCATCAAGCAGTTGTTCTGCAAAATTCCAAATAGTGTTCGAACCTTCTTTGATCACGCTCTTTTTTTGATGAACCTTTTCAAAACTCACATCAAATTCTTTCCAGGTTCCGCCGTTGTTGGAAGTGTTTTGCAGTAAAGGTTCCAATCGGTCCATAGACTTTGCAAACTTAGCTTCGTCTGTTTCACCGGCTTCAAATTCTTCCCAGATTGCAATCAGCTCTTGAGCCTGTTCGCCCGGAAGCAATCCGAAAATGCGGTTCGCAGCCAGGCGTTCTTCGTCCGTATTGGAATGATTCTTTTGCGTGTCATAGATAAACGTATCTCCGGCATCAATTTCAACGATATCGTGAATCAAAACCATTTTAATCACTTTTAAAAGATCAACAGATTTGTTGGAGTGTTCTGCCAGTACCAGCGCCATTAATGCCAGATGCCAACTGTGTTCCGCATCGTTTTCATTTCTGTCACTGTTAAACAGTTTGGTTTTACGCTGAATGTATTTGACCTTATCGATTTCTTGGATAAAATGGATTTGTTTCAATAAATTTTCAGGGATCATCACTACACGAATTTTATGTTGAAACAAAGATACTTCAATTGAAGGGAGCGGTTTGTTAAACGACCATGCTTTTTCTCTCCGGGAGAGAATGAAATGATCTGGTTTTTTTTTAGATGCAGGGATAATTTATATGTTTGTATTACTAATTATTAGCCGTTTAATGAACAAGCAAATAACACAAAATGACCGGAATTAGTTATCAATTTATGACGCAGGACCAGGTAGATAAACTACAGGAGATTGATCGTTCGGAGTATATTGATTCGACATATGAAGTAAAGGAAGGAGAACTGGTCTATTCGAAAGCAGACTACGAATGTGAAAACTGGAATGCGGAAACCCTGGCTGAAATTAAATCCAGATTTTTGTTCGAACTGAAGCATGCAGGAGTTGCATTAGGAGCATTCGACGGAAATACACTGGTCGGTTTTGGAGTACTCGCACATCAGCACAGAGGCAAACACCAGGATATGTTACAGATTGATTTGATGTACGTTTCAAGAAACTACCGCCGTCGGGGAATAGCAACAATCCTTTTAAAGGAATTAAGTAAAATTGCCAAAGAAAGAGGAGCAAATTATTTGTACATCTCGTCTACGGAAACCAAATCTGCTGTTTCATTTTACACAAACAACGGCGGAAAAATAACGGACGTTTTCGAGCAGGATCTTTTTACCAAAGAACCCGAAGACATACATATGATTAAGAAACTTTAGCCTGAAACCTTAATGCCGGGCTATTCCCAGGTGTTTCCCTTCAATAATGCGTTCTACATGCCCGATTTCTTCTTCGCTTCCGTCATAGAATAACAGAAAACGCCCTTCTTTCAGATGCTGTTCATAAGCAACATGATTTTCTTTTACTCCCAGATCGACTAAAATAGTGGTGATTCCACCTGTCACGACACCCAATTGAAAACCGGCAAATGCACCCACAACAGCTCCTGCGCCAAATAAAAGCCCAAGTCCCGGAATCGCGAAAAGCCCTACGCCGGTTAAAACTCCCAAAGTTGTACCGAGTACCGAACCAATTGCAACGGGTGCAGCAACCAATCCTTTGTTGGAGTGAATGTGCACATGATCATCTATCACCTCAGCGCGGCCAACCAACGATACTTTCGACATATTTACACCGCTTTCACGTAATTCTTCCAATGCTTTGAGAGCTTCAGCGTGTGAATCGAATATGGAAATGCTTTTTTTCATGACTTTAGAATTGAATGGGTTACAGGATGTAAGATACAGCTATTTGGAATAAAAAACGCACAATCTTTGTTAAGAGTCGTTTAATCCGTGCTTAAAAAATGGATTTCATATGCAACAGATTCCACCTGGAATCTCCAGCAATTCGTTGGTTATATTTCTTTCCTTCGAATTTTAACATTGTTGTATCAATAATTGAAATTTACCCTGGAAATAATTTTTAAGTAGTTGATTTTAAAACCAATAGTTTTCAGTGAAAGCCCTGTTTCAGGGAGTTGTAGAGAATGGAGCGCCTTAAAGCCCGCTTAACGTTTTCTTAATTATTCTATATTTGACTTCAGTACAACAACATTACTAACTTACTCTCAAGTATGAAGTCAACACTTATTACTATGACCTTGGGTATTCTCTTTACCCTGGGAATTACAACCATTTCTTATTCGAACAATTTGGTTATCAGCGACGTGACACTTGCCAATGATTCGACTTTAACTTTCAAAGTCAGCTGGGAAAACAGCTGGAGAACAAACAATGCGCCATACAACCACGATGCTGTCTGGCTTTTCATCAAAAAAAGAGACTGTGCTTCACTTCAGTGGTCACATGTAAATTTGAGCCTGTCACCGGGGAATCATTCCACATCTTCTCCGCTGGAAATTTATATTGACGGAAGAGACAATGCAGCAATTACAAAAGGTGTTTTTGTGCGCAGAAGCAGTGCCGGAGCGGGAAATATTTCCGGAGTGACAGTTTCATTGCGTATGCAGGGAGTAACTGCCGGTCAGTATGATTTTAAGGTATTCGGAATCGAGATGGTTCAGATTCCTGCAGGTTCTTTTAACCTGGGAGATGGCGTATCTTCCGGTTTCTTCAAAACAGGAAACACGAACAATCCGTACCTGGTTGGTTCAGAAGGAGCAATCGCCGTTGGTACCGGAGCAACAAACCTATATGCCGCTACAAGTAGTGCTTATTTCCCGGTTGCATTACCGGCAGCTTATCCGAAAGGATTTAAA
This sequence comes from Fluviicola sp., assembly GCF_030151805.1. Lineage (GTDB taxonomy): Bacteria > Bacteroidota > Bacteroidia > Flavobacteriales_D > Crocinitomicaceae > Fluviicola. Next base: position 2,707 of record NZ_JASLCN010000177.1, on the reverse strand, counting down.
GAAATCTATTGTATGAAATACGAAATTTCTCAAGGTCAATACGTGGATTTTGTCAATACCTTGCTGGCAGATCAGGGAGCTACAAGACAAATTACAGGTACTGTAAGCCGTTTGGCAATTGCAGGAACCTGGCCTGTACTTGTGGCAAATGCTCCTCACCGCGCCATGTCTCACATGAGTTGGTACGATTTGTTATCTTATTTGGATTGGTCTGCATTGCGTCCTATGACAGAATTGGAATTTGAGAAGGTTGCCAGAGGACCGGTAATGCCGGTTGCGGGAGAATATGCCTGGGGTACAACTTTGATAACGGATGCAAATGTTTTGGTAGCAGATGGAACAGCTACAGAGAACAGTTCTTCTGCGATTACTGCTGGAAGCGGTCTGGCAAATTATGGAAATACAAATATTTTAGGACCAATCCGTTGTGGATTTGCTGCCAAACCCGGAACAAACCGTTTTGAAGCAGGAGCCGGATATTACGGAGTAATGGAGCTGAGCGGAAATATTGCGGAACTGGCAGTGAATAGTATAGACGGTACCGGAGCTGCTTTTTCGGGGGTGCTGGGAGACGGAGAAATTTCACTTTCACCGAATGCGGGCTTTGCGAATGTAGCCGGTTGGCCTTCCGCAGCTGCAGGTGTGGCAGGAGCTTGTTTGAGAGGAGGAAGCTGGATTCAGGCTGAGACAACTCTCAGAACTTCCGATAGAACTCAAAGTGCTTCATTCCCTTCCGGAAGAGTGAATTACTACGGTGGACGCGGAGTACGCTAGAACCTTTAGTCTGAAACAAGATGAGTATATCATTTTTCATACGAACGGTCTTTACAAGTGTATTGTTCCTGTTAAACCTTTTTCATGCTTCGGCGCAGTTCGAAGGTGGACAGGGAAGCGGGTATGATACCTTAAATTTTCCGAATTCCATTTGCAGTTCTTTTTCCGGGGATTCCAATTCCGGTTATGCTGCGCTGCACAATCCCAGTGGCGGAAACTGCTCGATGTTTGCCGGAGATTCAAGTTCCGGTTATACCGCACTGCACAATCCAAGCGGAGGAAACTGTAATATGTTTATCGGCGGAGAATTCTCCGGTCAGAACAATACACAGTATGTGAACCCGAATTCGACCTGTTTTCTGTTTACCGAATCTGCTAATGGTGGAAGCGGTCATTCCGTGAGAGCTTATTCCGCCGACAATCTGAATCAGTGCGCAATCATTGCTTTGGGAGTGGAGGCTTCACCATTGTTTGGAGAACTGGATGAAAATAACCGGGGAAGATTGTATTGGCAAACATATTCCGAACGCAACAATTCCGGCTTTGAAATTCAGAAAGCATTGGACGGACAAACCTGGGAAACAATTGGCTGGGTAGACGGAGCCGGAAATTCCACGATTGCTTTGGAATATGAATTCTTTGACTCGAATTTGTCTTCCGGAGGTCAATATTACCGTTTTAAACAGATTGATTTCGACGGAGTAACATCCTATTCAAATATCGTCATGCTAAGTTTGAAAACGCCAGTTTCCCTGGAAGAAGTTTTTGTCTTGTTCCCGAATCCGGCAAGTCAGTCCAACGGTTTGAAACTGAAAGGCTGGGTAAAGAAAGAATGGCGGGTAGAACTAACGATCATTGATCCTACGGGACGTGTTCTTTTTTCCGAAAAACAAACATTTGACCAGGGAAAAGAAGTCTTCGAATTTCCGATGGAGGTGTTTACTCCCGGAACCTATTATTTATTCCTGAAACCTGAAAATAACGCTTCGAATCTTCGGATTCCGTTTGTGATTATGAATTAAATTCAGAACAGCAAAAAGGGAAGTGAAAGCTTCCCTTTTGTGTTATTTCTTAGATGCATTTAAACTTTCCGAAAAATACGCATTGGTGGTTAAGCGTTTAGGTTTGGAAACTCTTTTTGTAAAAGAGGTAAAAATTGCTCACCGACTACTTGATATTTGGCTCTTGTCAGAAATTGTTTTTTTACGTCTAACAGATCTGTTGGATTTGGCACATATTTTAATCGGTCGTGGATTTCAAGCGACAACGGACTTCCATCCATATTAAATGTAATGATATGTGTGTTTGGCAAATACTCTTCGGATGATTTTGAATAAACCCCTAATTGAGATTTTAAAACACCTCCATATTGAAGTGTCGCAGCCTCAACCTGCAAATGATCAAAGACAATGTGTTCATCTAATTCGCCAACAGTATTGGTAGTGAAAAAATGCAAGTCATTTTTGCTCAAAACCCAAAAACAATCTGTTTCTATCCTTCTTAATTTCACACCAACTACTGATAGAGCAACATTTTTCAGACCGTCACTTGCAATTTCCTGAATTTTCTCACCGGTTGATTGCGGAACAGAAGCAGAAGTAAAAGCGTCAATGGATTTTCCTTTCATCCACATTTTTAATTTTGAAAAATCTTCTGCCAATAATTCTTGTTTGTAAATAGGGTATTTGGTTCTTTCTACGTCGAGATCAATTTCTGCTTTTACTCCTTTGTGCTTTTTGTTCATATAGATCATAAAAAACACACCTGCGATCACCAATACTACTGGAATTAAAAATAGTGGATTCATAAAATTTACGTTGTTTAAGATGTTAATTGATTTTTTTTTGACAAATATATAATATATTGATATATCAATTAAATGAAAATAAAATCGGTTTAAATCTGTGTTTTTATAAGGCGTTGAGTGTGAAAG
>NZ_JASLCN010000503.1 GCF_030151805.1 Fluviicola sp. | reverse complement strand
TGAATTGATGAATCTTGTTTGAAGAAGTTCCATGAAGAAAGTAAATCATGGCTTTGAACCAAGTTCGTATGTCCATATTGCTGTCTTCAAAGATGGTCGCGTATGTCGGAGGAAAGGTCTCTCTACACTTTGAGCATTTGATTACATCCTTCGTTGTGATTAGACTGAATTTTCCATTTGAATTGCAATGAGGACATTGAATTCCATCTTTGAATCTGATTTGTGCAATATAGGCCCGACACTTTGCTTTAGTATCAAGCTGTCTTTCTAGTTCGATAATATTTTTAAAGTGATATGGTTCGCTATAGCACATGGAGGCTATAACAAACTAATTATTGGAAGTTATGAAGTACGCCAGATAGTATTTAATATTTACACCAATTACATTTTCAATGTAATTAATTAACTTGGGCCAATTAAAAAACTATTCACTATGGTTGCTAAGTCAATAATTCCAAATGAATTAATTTTCGATAACCAAAAAGTTGCCACCGAATACCGCAAGGCAGTATATAATCCTAAAAAAATAGAATTTAGAGAATGTCAGTTTAATTTCTCTTATAAATTCAGTAAAGTCACAAAAGAAACGGTTGAATTTCATAATTGCATTTTTACTGTTGACCAATCTTTTGAGAACACCGTTTTTAATCTTGAAGTATCCTTTATTAATTGTGAGTTTAATAGCGAAGTTAATTTTTCAGGATGTCAGTTTCATAAATTAACAGATTTCCATGATTCAAAATTTCAACAGCATGCTTCATTTTTTGATACCACGTTTAATGATAAACTGAATGCTTGGGGAATGGTTTTTTACAAAGGCGTAACATTCAGATGGGCAAATATTCAAAAAAAGGCAAATTTGACACACATGAAAGTTAAAGGCGTTGCTGATTTTCATGGAGTGAGATTTGCTGAGAACATGTATATGCATAACGGAGAATTTGAAATTCTTAAGCTTGAACGAAGTGTCATCGATAAATCGTTTTTTTCTGATGTTTCTATTAATTCAGCTGGACGTGAGACTTTTCGGATTATCAAAAATGAATTTCTTAAACAAAATGATAGAATTGAGGCATTGAACTATCATGCAAGAGAAATGAAAGCTTATAAGGATAATCTTCGCAAAGAAATGAAGAAGAATAAAGGAACTTTCAAGTGGCAACATCTGAAAATAATCGGAGATTTTATTATTCTGAAGTTTAATGAAGTTTCAAATAGATTTGGTCTATCTTGGATGACTGGAATCTTTTTCACATTAGTTACTACAATTCCATTATACTATTTGTATTTACAATTTGTTTGCGCGTGTCCACCAAACGACTTGAGTTTTTGGAAATATTATCCTCAATTTCTTTCACCCCTTCACAAGTTAGACTTTATTGAAGGTGCGACACTTAAAAACTCTGCTTATGTCGTTGATTACATTGGTAGAACGTTTGCAACGCTAGGAATCTATCAAACAGTTCAAGCATTTAGAAAATATGGACGTTTCTAGATTTAAGAAGTCTATTATTCATTAACTTCTGAATGCTTTTCATAAAAATACATGAATTGTTCTATTACATTTTCTCGGGTTTGATTATGCCCCATTTCGACATATTCAGCAAGACCAGTTTTTGATACATCTCTTAATTTAATTAAATGAGAGTATAAGTACTCTTGGTCAATAAATCTTCCTATGAAATTGTAATGCTCCTTGTCTAAGTCGCCTCTATATGGATGTGGTACTCGTGTGCTTTGTATAAAAGGCGCAAATGTTTTAATTAAATCAATGGCAGATTCAGGATTTTCGTCAATATAATTTTTTACATAATTCTGAATTTCATCTTTTTTAGCATCTAATTCCCAAAACTTAAAAATCTTGGCTGTATAATCTGTATAGGTTTGCCAGAATGGTTTGTCGCCAGACTTTGAAATAACTTCCGAAACTACCCTTCCCAAAAAAGAATGAAAAACTTGTTTGTCAAGTATATACTCTGATTCATCATCATCCTTATCAGGACTTGCTTGAAGTACAACTTCAATTATAAATTCAAAAGGATTGGTAACACTTAATAGCGTATTATAAAAATCTACTCGCTGAGTCTTTTCAATGTTTTTTGATAGTTCAACTATACAATCTGCCAATTGTGAATTGGGGGAAAGGAACATTGAAGATAGAAATCCCGATTCACCTGAGAACAAATGAGAGTTCTTAGCCATTGTTTGAGCTAACTTTTCTGATGATATATTATCTAACCTATCTTCAATATTTCTTAACTTACCAAGTATATTTTTGTCTCCAGCCATTTGTGTTAGCTCAACAAATTTTGAATCAATTTCTTCTTGTGAACCTGTCTCTAATGATTTTTGGAAATCTCGGAATAAGTATTCAGGAACTTCACCTTTTAGAACAGTATAGGAAAAAAAACGTTTGAAATGTTCTGGAGATGCTATTCTTAAGTCAGATTTCAACTCTTTCATCTTTCTATCTGGAAACATAGAGTTTTTATAAATCTCTTTGAACATTGGGAATAATTTCTCGCTTAATTCAACTATCGCTTTCCGCTCTCTATCTGTATAATTTGATGTATTTAAAAAGTTGTCAAAAAGTTCTTTACTTGCTTTTGCATTATATTCTGAATGGTCGAGGGCAACAACATTTTCCGTACGCCTACGAAGAAATACAAATGGATTCTGTTGAATTAATGCATATAGTTCAGGATAGAAAATTCTTATTCCTTCAATTAAAAGTATATCAACAGTATTCGCTTCTCCTTTGAGCAATGGAAGCACTACACCTAAAGCATTAATGTATCTTACAGCCATTCTTGGAGTAGTTAACCTAATTTGGAAGGTCCAGAAAAGTTGTAAGTATCGTTTTGATTCTTCATTTGAGACATCAATATCCATTGATTCCATTACTTTGTTCAGTAGCTCAATAAAATAGTCTCTAAGGTCCACAAGTTGAGGAGCTGGTAAATGAAGAGGAGTTTGAATTATTTTTTCAAGAAAATCATAACCTGCTTTAGTATTCCCATTCCCAAACATAGGCGCAAGAGATTCTGCAACAAGTTTGTCATCAAATGCAAGAATATAGTTCGTGTATGCAAAGTTCCCAGTAAGCTTAACCAACTTAAAGACGGTCTGTATTTCTGCTCTGTTCAATCTATCAATATCATCAATATAAATTACAATCTTCTTTCCCTCTTTCAACAAAACCTTTTCGATTCTTTGTTTTAATGTTTCGAGTTGGACTTCGGAAAGCTTTTCTCCAATGGCACTAGCAGCTGAATCGGAATCAACCCCAGGCACAAACCATGAAATTGGTTTAAGAAACCCTGAATATTCTTTTAACAATCCTCCAATTTTTTCTGTTTTTGTGGTAATCGAAGCATCTAATGAATCCGCTAGAGTAAAGAAAAAACTTAGCAGTAATTCCTTCTCTCCGTCAAAACGCCATGGATTAAAATAAAGTTGAATAATGTTTTCATCTGAGTTCAAATGAACACGTATTAATTTCAGTAAAGAGGTTTTTCCAGAGCCCCATTCACCATATATTCCGATTACAGAACTTTGAGAACTTGAATTTGACTTAATGATTTGCGCTATCCCTTTAGCAAAGTTATTTCTTTGAAACTTATCTTGTTCAATGTGCTCGATAGGAGAATCAGCGCCTATTACGTTTTGTTCTATCATGACTGCATTTCTTTAATTTGTCTTATTAAATCATAATATAGATGTTTGAATGTTGGAAAACTTGTATCCCAATTTAAACTAATTCCAAATTGTTCATCCCATAATTGGAGACCAATACAAGCAAATCCCCAGCCATTATGATTATCGTCAAGTTCAAGTTTTTCCAATACATTGGACAGTCTATCTTCAGCATTTGGGTGTTTTTTTGCAACCGTAATTGGGCTTAGAAAAAATGTAGACAGCACTGCACAAATAGCTCCGTTCTCTATAGACAGTCTGCGTGCAATAGAGAGGTCATCATCCAAATATGAGATTCCCTTTTTCAGAAGTTCTATTGCATCGTTATCGGCCTCTTTTTCGAAAGACAGAATTTCCTCAACTGAGGATTCTTTACTGAACTGTTCAGCATGCTTTGTTAAGTGAGTGAATTCATGGCACATAATGAACTTAACAGCATCCGTATAAAAGAGATTTGTTTGCTCAACATAATTTCTATCTTCTGCTTGATAGATTTCTGGATTAGGTAATTCTTGTTTATCCCATTCACTGTAAGTAACAACGAGACTTTTTGCATACGCAAAGAGGGTATTGGCTTCATCGATATTATCTTGTTTAGTTAAATGAATTATTCTACCATTTTCTCTATTAACTTTTGGGTAGTCAATTGTTTCTAAATACAAAATGTAAATAGCATAGGTACATCCCCATAGATAAGATAAAAAGGTTTCAGGTAAATGGATTTCCTTTTTGTTCAAATCGACTCTTGGTGTATTAAAACTCCCATCACTTGCTCGAATTGATTGTTCACTAAAATCAAATTTGAGTTCCCGATTGATTTTCCCAGTTCTAATATATTCCGCAAGTATCTCAAAGAAGCCTGAGTGCGTATTTTGAAACATATATAACAACATGTGATGTAGCACTCTTACAGGTTGTTTACCTGGCATTTGAGATATATAATGATTAATAGTTCCATGTGTTTGTGTTAACCAGCTCATTCTTCATCTAAATTATAATGACTTAATCGGAGTATAATGACAAAAGCAAAAAGAGCGTTGGTATACCCATATTCATTACCATCTACAAGTCCGTGACAAACTCTGTTTCTAAAGTTGAAACCTCCCTTTTCGTTCATTAGAAACTTAATCCATAGTATGTCATCTTCACGTAGAAAATCTTCAAGTTCTATAAGCAAACCGCTCATTGGTTTCTCATCAGCCAACATAGTATCACCTTCAAATACAAATTTGAAGGTTGGTTTTTTTAGATGTTTACATAGATGCCTAAGTATATACTCTATCTTGATAGTCATACTATCAGTACAACATGTGAAATCGGGTTGATAGCCCTCAACTTTTATTGCAGAAGTTAATTCATTTATAAAGCTTCTAACACCTGGCAATACCGCATCAAGAGTTTTAACTTTTTGAGTATTACCCCCATTAAACCATTCAATTTCTTTTGCTAACCAGCTAATATTTAGAATTTCCTCAAAATGCCCATAATGCAGTATATCACGTCTAATCGCTCCTGATAAAAGGCTGCCAATAACTTGAATGCTTAGTTGTGAAGAAATATTCATTGAATTAAACAAATGATAAATCGTTTTTTCTTCTTCCGTCCGATATACTCGCACAGTATTTCCAAATTTATCAGATGTTTGAATGGTCATGAGATTTACCAATGTTTGCTTTTTGGCACTTTCTACAGCTTGATTTTTAAGGTCTTCAGATTTTGAAAAAACACCATAACCAGCAATCGCTAATAGAAGTTGTACTAAATCACCTTTATTTAAAAGTTCCTCAATGGAATTGTTTATTCTCTCATGTCTTTCAGGACTTCCTTCAATTGGAATAGAAGCCATTGGAAACTTTCCTTTGTTCTCTTCTATTTTTAATTTCGTACGTTTAATAGCATCTTGATTCTTAGCC
>NZ_JASLCN010000153.1 GCF_030151805.1 Fluviicola sp. | reverse complement strand
TCACCACATCAATTGCGCGGTGCACATCGCTTCCGGCATACACTACTTCCAGAGACGACATCTTTCTCGCATAATCTTCTATCAGCTGCACAGCCAGCGGTTCGTCGTCTATGATGACACATTTGATTAAAGGCTTCATTTCAATCGGATTTCAAGGGTTGCAATAAATACCTCTTCTTTCTGCCGGGTATTCAACAGGTGTTTTTCCGGGTACAGGATTTCCAGCCGGGTTTTCAGATTTTGCAAACCGATTCCTCCCAACTGATCTTTTTTCTGCTGACCGATTCGGTTTTTTACTTCAAAACGGATGAATTTGTCGTCACAGAAAAGGGAGATCTGAATCGGGTTCTCCTCCGAATAAACTCCGTGTTTCAAAGCGTTTTCAATAAAAGGTGATAACATATAAGGCGGAATTTCCATATGCTCGTCTTTGACATTCAACTCCCAAACCACAAACGATTTTTCGTAATGCCTCAATTCTTCCAATTCGATATACGCATTGATATAATTGAGTTCTTCGGATAACCTGATCATGCTTTTTTGTGCCTCATAGGTTGTAAAACGCATAATATTACTCAGTTTTTCAATGGCTGACAAGGCATTCGGAGATTGAAAATGAACCATCGAATAAATATTGTTCAGGGTATTGAAGATAAAATGCGGGTTAATTTGTGATTTCAGGAATTTGATTTCCATGTTTTTCTGCTCCTGCATGATGTAGTTATTGTAATCGAGTGTCCGGACCAAAAAGATAATCAACCACAAAGCCGTGCACAAAATAATTGGTTGAGAACTGTAAAACAGGTTGTCATAAAAGTAATACAGCATGCTCGTTCCCGGATAGTAATTCCGCACATTCAGAAAGTAAAGTGTCAGAACTTCCTCAATGAGGTATCTCAAACTGGAAAAGAACAAAAAACTGATCAAGAACCCCAGGATCGCTTTCTTCCATTTGAACGGTTTGAAAACCCGCGGCAACACGAACAAATAATGGACATAAAACGTAATGATATAAACCAATATCCCTGTAGTATAGAAAAGGTCTATATCAAGGATTTGAAAACCATGATCACCAATTCCGATCAGGCTGTAATACATCCAGATTAGCCAAAAAATCAAATGGATGATCACTTCTTTACTTAAGGAAATGGAACTTTTGTACATCTCGAAAAACATTTTTGTAAAGCTAGATATATCGTTTCAATTGAATAAACGGGTTCGTAGATAAACCAAAGGGGTTTGTAGATAAAATTTTCAGTCGTCGCTTCCTTTCTCAAATTTTGTCTCATAAATCAAATTGAATATGAAGACGCTTATTATTTCCATCGGATTATTGTTAACTGCACAGCTCCACGCCCAGCAAAACACGGTTATCATCCCGACAAAATTTAATGATTCCATTCCGGTGCTCAACATGGGAACATTTCACATGGGGTATTCCACTGATGCGCATACTACCGAGTTTGATGAACACAATCAGGAAAACATCAGGCAGATTCACGAAATTGCACGCAAGATCGCTGAGTTTAAACCGACCGTGATTATTGTAGAAACACCGCCTGCCTATAACCTTGCCTTACAACAGGAGTACCAGGAATACTTGAAAAATCCGGTGATGAAATTTGAGTCTCCTTCTGAAATTGAACTTCTGGCTTATGAGGTTGGCAGACTTTCAGGCTGTAAGCAAATTTATGGTATAGATTATAAAGAAAGTTACAATTACCTGATTGGTGACTCCCTGAAAAAACCTATCGATTCGGTGACAGTTTCCAAATATTGGAACATGTTCGAAGCGTTTGAACAAAAGTATCCTGAAGGCAAAATGAAATTGCTGGATGCATTGATCATGAACAACAAACCCGCTTACATGGATTTTATGATTACTATCAATGCTGATATTCTGACTCATATTTCATCTGCCGGAAAAGCTGAAGGTGCAGATGAAGCTGCGAAATACTATCACCGGAACCTGGTCATGTATTCCAACCTGAATCAACTAAAACTAAGTAAAAACGACCGTATTTTCATTTTGATGGGAGCTTCACACACGGCTTTCTTCAATGATTTCATGCGAAGAAGCCCCCAATATTCATTGGTTGATATTTTCCGTTTTCTAAAATAATCTTTTCGCTTATCCCCTTACATCGCTTGTCATGAAAAACACCTTGTGCCTCTTGCTTTTTGTTTTCTCTGTCTCTTATTTTTACGGTCAGAACTTTCAACTTACCGGAAAAGTATGCAACCGGGAGCATATTCCGGTTGAACTTGCCAGCGTTCTGCTAAAACTCAACGACAGTATTCATGTCAATCATGTAACAACGGACAGTCTCGGTAGTTTTACACTTCAGGTTGAAGCCGGCAAGTATACGCTTCACATCCGGCAGTTCGGCGAAGAACTTTACAAACAAAATCTTTCACTGGAAAAAGACACAGATCTTGGAGTAATCGAAATCAACGAGTCTCAATTACTGGAAGGAGTTGTGGTAGAAGGTCGCAAGAAAATCATCGAACGGAAAGCAGATCGCCTGGTCTTTCATGTGGAAAATGCAGCATCTGCCGGAGGAAATGCCTTAGATGTATTGAAAGCGACCCCGATGGTTCGCGTTCAGGACGAAACCGTTTCGATTATCGGGAAAAGCGAAGTGTTGGTGATGATTGATGATCATTTGCAACGCTTGTCTTCCGATGATCTGGCAAACTTGCTGCAATCTATTCCTGCGGACCAGATCAAGAGTATTGAAGTGATTACAACTCCTCCGGCAAAATACGAAGCGGAAGGAAACAGCGGATTGATCAATATCCGTTTGAAATCGGCAAAAGCGAATTCCTGGAATGCCAATATCGGAGCCACGTACAAACAACGAACGTATGCAGGTGGGAATCTGAACGGCATGCTCAACTACAATCACCACAAGCTTTCCTTTCAGTTTTCGGTCAGCAGTGGGAAGAATCAATACCTGACCACTTCGGAACACCGGATCTTTTATCCGACAGAATCCTGGAAGACCAATACAAAAGACCTTGCAACCGTAAAAGGCTTCAGTATCGGAGCGGGATTGGATTACAAACTCACCCGCAACTGGACTTCCGGAGTAAAATATTCGGGTTCTTTCACCGATGAGTCAAACAAGAATAATCCATTTACGAGCAGAACCGCAGTTTCCACCGGAGCAGTCAATTCCTACGTTTCTTCCGATGTAAATGCTGCGAATAAACCCGTGATGCATTCGCTTAACTGGGGAAATACTTTTAAAGCGGATTCTTCCGGGAGAATGTTGACTATCGAACTGGACTATTTCAACTACCGAAAAAAGGATGCCCGTTTCTTCTCCGGAAATGAATTGGATGAAAACAGAAGCATTCTTCCGGCTACTTTTTTCTCGTCAACGAACTCCAATACCAACCAGATCCAAAATTATTCCTTCAAAACAGATGTTGAAATGCCTTTCAGTTTTGCGGCACTGACTTTCGGAGGGAAACTCTCTCATACTGAAACGATCAACAATCTGAGTGTTTACGATCATGAATCGGGAACAGCCGTTTTGAATCCGAATCAGTCCAATCTATTCCGTTACCGGGAATACAACGAAGCGTTGTACAGTTCTATCAGCAAAAAACTGGGTAAGAAATGGGATTCTCAAATCGGGTTGCGGGTTGAATTCACCCAAACGGAAGGATATTCGAAAAACCTGGATCAGACAAACCGGAATCATTACATCAAGTTGTTCCCAACTGCTTATATCACTTATTCGCCAAACGACAACCGTTCTTTTTCGCTTAATTACAGCAGAAGAATCAGACGTTCGGGTTTTGACTACCTGAATCCGTTCATCGTGCGTTCAAGTCCTTATTATTATTCGGAGGGGAATCCCTTTCTGAAACCAACAATTATCGACAACCTGGAATTTTCCTATGTTCACAGGCAAAATTGGGTTTCATCGGTCTATTATTCGCACATTTCCGATTTTTCACAGGAAATTTCCATTCCGGACGCGAACACCAATATCACCAGAAGTACTCCGTTGAATTATGCCAACATGCATCATGCCGGGTTTTCGACATATTACAATTTCAACAAATGGAGCCGCTGGAACAGTTTTACCGGATTCAACGTCAGCTATCAATTGATGGATTCGAAAATAGATTTCGTTCGATCGGTTCGTGGCTGGAACTCTTACTTCTATTCAAACAACGATTTCACACTGAACAAATCCAAAACACTTTTCGCAAGTGTGAACTACGGCTTACAACTTCCGGGACGTTACCAGATTTTTCAGATCTCCACGATGCACATACTGGATATTTCTGTACAGGCTTTGTTCTTCAAAAAGAAACTTTCTCTCGGATTAACCTGGCAGGATGTCCTAAACGGACAACGACCGGTGATCAGCTATTATTCCAATGGAATAAAAACAACGATTCAGGGCTACGAAGATTCCAGGTCTTTGAGAGTTTCTGTCAGCTACAAATTCGGAAATGACAACCTCAAGTCGAAAGAACGGAGTTTCGGAAACGAAGAGGAACAAAACAGGACAAATTAACCCCGAAAATTTCAAGCCACACAATTTTATAAAATTATGTGGTATCCCCGAATTCAGGAGGTTTCCCAAAGTACATGGAGCGTTTACATCCAAACGTTAGCGCACTTCATATCTTTCTCTAAAGAGTCAACATTCATTCCAGGTGCACGGATTTAATTTGTGCATCTGGAATAAAAACAATTAATCCTGCACAGTTCCGTTTTTCAGAACTTCTTCGATGATGATTTTCTGTACTTCTCCCGATTTCTGAACCAGCACCGAATGTCCGGCATCATCGAATAGAAACAATTGCTTCAATGAAGTATCCAGCACATTGAAATATTCTTTGGCGATCTGATAATTCGTTTGCAGATCCTTTCCCCCGATAAAAAAATATACCGGGCAATTGATCCGAGGAAGTTCTGTGATTAAATTCTGTTCCACCGCTTTATTCCAGGTTGGCAGCCAAACATTTGCCCACGCTTCCAGGTATTCTTTCACAGCAACCGTATCTTTGTCCGGAATCGCTTCTCCGTTGTAGCTAAACATCCATTTCCGGGAATAATACAAATCCAGGTAGCTCTGAAAGGGAATCCGGACAGTATTCAATTCTTTTTCGGCAAGCAGGTTTCCTTTTTCTTTCGCGTCCTGTTTCAGTGTCTCGGTCAGCATACTTTCACTTTTTGCCTGGTTCACC